>NZ_JBYVYK010000079.1:0-16766 GCF_058148405.1 Mycobacterium sp. DHQP2018-32-09
CGGCCGCCGGTCTGGGCGCCGCCCAACTCGCCAGCCTGGTGCAGTCCGCGGTCCAGCAGGCGATGGACCAGCGCGCCGCCCGGGAGGCCGCGGACGATGCGCGCAGGGACGGCGACGGCAGCGGCGCCGAGGCCGGGGCGGATCGCGACCACGACGGCATCGCGGACTCCGAGGACGACGAGAACCGCGACGGGGTGCTGGACGTCGACCAGGACGCCGACGGCGACGGCAAGCCCGACGCACCCGCCGCTGCGGTGCCGGTCGCCGAAGCCGGTGAGGACGTGGGGCAGCGCGCCCCCATCGACGTGCGGCTGGGCCCGGAAACGGAGCGGGTGACCGTGCCGGTCACGTTTACGGTGGAGCGGGATGTGGCAATCGGGTCGCCGTCGGCGGCCCGGGCGTAGGAAGATGGCATCGAGGGGGTTCGGATCATGGCGGGTGAGCTGGAAGTCGCCACCGCGCACGTGCGCGAGTTGGCGGCCAAGCAGAAGCAGGCGGCAGCGGAGATCGCCGCGGCGACGGCGGTCACCGACGGCGTGGACACGTCGGTGCGGTTCAGCCATGGGGTCATCGCATGGTCGACCGCGGCGGCCGTCGAGGCGGCCGGTCACGCACGCAGTGCCGCCGGCGCGGCCATGGAACGCACCTCGACGGCGCTCGGGGACAACCTGACCACCGCCGCGGGGCAGTACGACCAGACCGACCGGATCGGTTCGGGGCTGCTCGACGCCCAGATCCGGCCGAGGTGACGATGACCGCGTCTTACGGGTCCTACGGCACCAACCACGGCGGGACGCACGTCGACGACGTCGTGGGCGTCGAGGTCACCATCGACGGGCTGCTGCTGCTCGCCGACAAACTGCACCTCGAGGACTTCCCGCCCGCGCTGGGCATCAGGCCCAACATCCCGATCCCCGAGCTGCGTGACCTGGTGTGGGAGCAGGTCGAGAGGGACCTCGTCGCCCAGGGCGTGCTCGACGTGTTCAGCGAGCCACACCCCGAGGTCGCCGGCATGCTGGATACGCTCAGCCGCGCCGACCGTGCCCTGGAGGGCCGGTGGTGGCGCAACGACGCCGGCGGCAAGATGCTGCGATTCGCGGTGTGTCGCAAGGGCGACAAGCACGTGGTCGCCGCCCGCGACGACGATCTGATCGTGTTGCAGCGGGTGGCGCCGCAGGTGGGATTGGCCGGCATGGTCGAGGTGGTGCTCGGCAACGGCACTCCCGCCGACGTCGAGCCGCTGACCGGCATGGCCGAGCGGCTCGGCGACGCGGCCTCGGCGAAGGAACTGGGGGAGTTCGGCATCGCGCCCACGTCGGCACGCGTCTACTCCGACGCCATCGCCGCCCCCGACAGCTGGGTCGAGATCACGGCCGTCGAACGCCACCCTGGGGGGACGGTCACCGCCACCGACGTCGCCGCAGGCGTCCTGGACTCGCGTCAGGGCCGCATCGTGTCCATCCCGCGCCGCGTCAACGGGGACCTCTACGGGTCGTTCCTGCCGGGGACCACCGAGAACCTGCAGCGCGCGCTCGACGGGCTGCTGGAGTTCCTGCCGTCGCAGGGCTGGTTCGACAAGCCCGAGGCCGACGCCTACGGGGAGTGACGGAGCGGACGGAGAGAGGCAACCCCGCGGTGGACGACCATTCGCCCTACGACGTCGGTGGGCACGACGAGTATCCCGACGAGTATCCCAACGAGTATCCCGACGAGTACCCCGACGAGCACCCCGACGGCTATGACGCCCTGGCGGCGCTCGACTTCTCCGCGCCCGCGGGGCAGTACGACTCGGACGGCCACGCCGAATCGGAGCTGGACGCCGTCGACGGCTACATTGACGCCACCAAGAGCGACCAGGACTCCGGCGACCTCGGCGCAGGTGTGCTCGCCGACCTCGACGCCGATCCCGACGACGAACTGGTCGTGCCCCGCTTCGAGGTCACCAACCCGCCGGGGACCGTCACCGTGGCCACCTTCCTCGACGGCCGTGTCGAGCACGTCTACCTCGATCACAAGGTCACGTCGATGACCGAGGCGCAACTCGCGGAGGAGATCCTGGTGGTCGCCCGCCTCGCGACCCAGGACGCCCGCTCGGCGCAGTACGCGTTCATGCTCGAGGGCATGCGGCAACAGGGTCACGACGACGCGGCCACGCGCGACTTCCTGAGCCGGGATCTGCGGTTGCCGTCGCCCGAGGAAGCGGATGCCGAACGGGCCACCGTGTTCGCGAACAGGTATGCAGGTGAGCATGACTGATCACCTGGCCGGACTGTTCGGCAGCGCCGTCGGCATGCTGCCCACCTCCCCCGCGCGTTCCCTGGAGTTGTTCAGCGAGATCACGTCGGCCGACGAAACGGCCTGCGACGCGTGGGTGGGTCGCATCCGGTGCGGCGACACCGACCGCGTCACGCTGTTCCGGGCATGGTTCTCCCGCGGCAACTTCGGGCAGCTCGCCGGGGCCGCCGAGATCTCGATGAACGCCGTCAACGCACGCGTGTCGATCGGCGGGCCGTTCGGCAACATCACCTACCCGGTGAACTCGCCGCTGGCCATCACGCTGGGATTCGCGGCCAACGAGGCCGCCGGGGGCAACTACGCCGACGCGCTGGAGGCGCTCGACGACGCCCAGGCCACCGGCGCCGAACACCTCATCTCGTGGATCAAGGCCGTCGTCTACGCCGGGGCCGAACGGTGGACCGACGTCATCGACGAGGTGCGGGGGGCGGGCAACTGGCCCGACAAGTTCCTCGGTGCCGCGGCGAGCGTCGCGCACGGTGTCGCGGCCGCCAACCTGGGGCTGTTCACCGAGGCCGAGCGACGGCTCACGGAGGCCAACTCGTCACCGGCGGGCGAAGCGTGTGCGACGGCCATCGCCTGGTACCTGGCGATGACGCGACGCAGCCAGGGCAACGAGGAGTCCGCCATCGCGCTGCTGGAATGGCTGCAGGCCACCCATCCCGAGCCGAAGGTCACCGCGGCCCTGCGGGATCCGAACCAGCGGCTGGTGACCACGACTCCCGAGAAGATCGCGTCGCGGCGCGACCCCTGGGATCCCAGCAGCGTCGTCGCCGACACCTCCGGCCGGGAGAAGCTGCTCGCCGAGGCCCAGGCGGAGTTGGACCGCCAGATCGGGCTCAGCCGGGTGAAGGAACAGATCGAGCGTTACCGCGCGGCCACGCAGATGGCCAAGGTACGCGCCGCGCGCGGCATGAAGGTCGCCCAGCAGTCCAAGCACATGATCTTCACCGGGCCCCCCGGCACCGGCAAGACCACCATCGCTCGGGTGGTCGCCAACATCCTCGCCGGTCTCGGCGTCATCGCCGAACCCAAGCTCGTCGAGACGTCGCGCAAGGACTTCGTCGCCGAGTACGAGGGGCAGTCGGCGGTGAAGACGGCCCGCACCATCGACCGCGCCCTGGGCGGCGTGCTGTTCATCGACGAGGCCTACACGCTGGTACAGGAGCGCAACGGCCAGGCCGATCCGTTCGGCACGGAGGCCCTCGACACGCTGCTGGCGCGGATGGAGAACGATCGCGACCGCCTGGTGGTGATCATCGCCGGCTACAGCGCCGACATCGACCGCCTGCTGGAGAGCAACGACGGTCTGCGGTCACGGTTCGCCACGCGGGTCGAATTCGATTCCTACGCGCCCGAGGAGATCGTCGAGATCGCCAAGGTGCTTGCGGTGAGCAATGATTCGGCGCTCAGCGACGAGGCGGCCAAGCGCACGCTGGAGGCGGCGACGCTGCTGAGCCAGCGGTCCCTTGGCGGCAAGCCCGCGCTCGACATCGCAGGCAACGGCCGGTACGCCCGCCAACTCGTCGAGGCCGGTGAGCAGTGCCGCGACATGCGCCTGGCCCGCTCGGTGGACTTCGAGAGCCTCGGCGTCGAGCAGCTCAGCGAGATCAGCGGGGAGGACATGGCCGAGGCGATCCACGCCGTGCACGCGCGTTTGAACATCGGCGAATAGGCCAGGGGGACGGTCGATGGCGGGATTCAGGCTCACCACCAAGGTTCAGGTCAGCGGGTGGCGCTTCCTGCTGCGCCGCGTCGAGCACGCGATCGTGCGCCGCGACACCCGGATGTTCGACGACCCGCTGCAGTTCTACAGCCGCGCGGTGATGGCGGGTGTGGTGGTCGCCGTCCTGGTGTGCCTGGGCGCGGCGCTGTTGGCGTACTTCAAGCCGCTCGGCAAGCGCGGCGGTGACACGCTGCTGGTGGATCGCACCACCAACCAGCTCTACATCGTCATGCCCAACAGCGAGCAGCTGCGGCCCGTCTACAACCTGACCTCGGCCCGCCTGGTGCTGGGCAATCCCGGGACGCCGTCGGCGGTGAAGTCCGACGAACTCAACCGGATGCCGAAGGGCCAGCCCATCGGCATTCCCGGCGCCCCGTACGCCACGCCGGTGGCCCCGGTCGGGTCGTCGACGTGGACGCTGTGCGACACCGTCACCAAGGCCGAGAGCATCGCGCCGACGATCGCGTCGTCGGTGATCGTGCTACCGCTGATCACCGACGCGTCCGTCGGGGCGATGCGTCCGAATCAGGGCATGCTGGTCAGCTACGACGGCGCCGACTGGCTGGTCACCGACCGCGGCAGGCATGCGATCGACCTGTCCGACCGTGCGGTCACCTCCGCGGTCGGCATCCCGGTGACCGCCAAGGCGACGCCCATCTCGCAGGGACTGTTCAACGCCCTGCCCAACGTCGGGCCGTGGATGCTGCCGCAGATCATCGCCGCGGGCGCGCCCAACGGTCTGGGCCTGCCGCCGAACCTGGTGAACGGGTCGGTGTTCAAGACGGTCACCGAGCAGGGGGAGCAGCTCTACGTGGTGCTGCCCGACGGCGTCGCGAAGATCAACGACACCACCGCGGCGGCGTTGCGCGCCGCCAACTCCTATGGCCTGGTGGCGCCCCCCGCCATCGAATCCAGCGATGTCGCCAAGATCGCCGAGCAGGTCTACGTGTCACCGTTGCCGGATCAGCCGCTGGACATGATGCAGCGACAGGACACGCCGACGCTGTGCTGGGCGTGGCAGCGCGAGGCCGGGGCCACGGCTCCGAAGACCGCCGTGATCGCCGGCCGCAAACTGCCCATCCCGGCGACGTCGCTGAACACCGGCATTCAGCAGATCGACGGCACCGCCACGGTGTTCATCAACGGCGGCCAATACGTCCGGCTGCAGTCACCCGACCCGCGGTACGGCGAGAGCCTCTACTACATCGACCCGCAGGGCGTCCGGTACGGACTGCCCAACGAGGAGACGGCGAATTCCCTTGGGCTGTACGGCCCGTTGACCGCGCCGTGGCAGGTGGTGAGCCTGCTCGTGGACGGCCCGGTGCTGTCCAAGGAGGCCGCGTTGCTCGAGCACGACACGCTGCCGTCCGATCCCAACCCGCGCAAGATTCCCGACGGCAAGGGCGCGCAACCCGCGGCGAACACCGGAGGCGGCTGATGACCACGAAGAAGTTCACGCCGACCATCAAGCGGGGGCCGCGCTTGACCCCAGGCGAGATCAACGTCACGCCCCCAGAGGATCTCGGCATCGAGATCCCGCCGTCGGGCATGCAGAAGGCGCTGCCCTACATCATGGGCGGCTGCATGATCGGCATGATCTCGATCATGATCTTCACCGGCGTGCGGCAACTCTCGCCGTACATGCTGATGATGCCGCTGATGATGATCATGGGCACCGTCGGCTTCATGGCCAGCGGCGGACCCGGTGGCAAGAAGGTCCCGGAGATCAACGCCGACCGCAAGGAGTACCTGCGCTACCTTGCCGGGCTGCGCAACCGCGTGACGTCGTCGGCCGCCGCGCAGGTGACGTTCTTCAACTACCACGCACCGCATCCCGACGACCTGCTGTCGCTCATCGGCACGCACCGGCAGTGGTCGCGCCAGACGGCGTCGGACTTCTACGCCGCCGTGCGCATCGGACTCGGTACCGAGCCCGCCGTCGACCGACTGCTGAAGCCGGCGGTGGGGGGCGAGTTGGCGGGTCCGCAGGCAGCGCCCCAGCCGCATCTGGAGCCGGTGAGCCACATGTGGGTGACGAAGTTCCTGCGGACGCACGGCTTGATCCACGACTGCCCGAAACTCGTTCAGCTGCGCACGTTCCCGACCATCGCGGTGGGTGGCGACGGCGACACGGAGGGACTGCTGACCGCGATGATCTGTCATCTCGCGGTGTTCCATCCGCCGGACCTGCTGCAGATCCGCGTGCTCACCGACGATCCCGAGGACCCGCGCTGGTCGTGGCTGAAGTGGTTGCCGCACACGCAACACCAGACCGACACGGACGCCGCGGGCGCGACGCGGCTGATCTACACCCGCCCCGACGGGCTGGCCGACCTGACCGCCCGCGGCCCGCACACCGCAGACTCCGCTCCCGCGGGGCCGTACGTGGTGGTCGTCGACCTCACCGGCGGCAAGGCGGGGTTCCCGGTCGACGGCCGCGCCGGCGTCACGGTGATCACGCTGGGCAACCACCGGGGATCGGCCTACCGCATCCGCGTGGCGGCCGACGGCACCGCCGACGACCGGTTGCCCAACCAGACCTTCCGCTTGGTGACCAGTCAGTCGGACACGATGTCGGCGGGCGAGGCCAACCGGATCGCGCGCAAGCTGGCGGGATGGTCGATCACCGGCACCATCATCGACAAGAGCACCCGCGTCCAGAAGAAGGTGGCCACCGAGTGGCACCAGCTGGTCGGCGCCCAGACCATCGAAGAGGTGACGCCCAACCGCTGGCGGATGTTCACCGACACCGATCGCGACCGGCTCAAGATCCCCTTCGGCCACGAACTCAAGACCGGTGACATCCAGTACCTCGACATCAAGGAGGGCGCCGAGTTCGGGGCGGGCCCCCACGGCATGCTCATCGGCACCACGGGCTCGGGCAAGTCGGAGTTCCTGCGCACGCTGATCCTGTCGCTCGTCGCGACGCACCATCCCGACCAGGTCAACCTGCTGTTGACCGACTTCAAGGGCGGTTCGACGTTCTTGGGCATGGAGAAGCTGCCGCACACCGCCGCCGTGGTCACCAACATGGAGGAGGAGGCCGAGCTGGTCAGCCGCATGGGCGAGGTGCTCTCCGGCGAGCTGGACCGGCGGCAGTCGATCCTGCGGCAGGCCGGCATCCAGGTGGGTGCGGCCGGCGCGCTCTCGGGTGTCGCCGAGTACGAGAAGCACCGCGAGCGGGGCGCCGACCTGCCGCCGCTGCCCACGCTGTTCGTGGTGGTGGACGAGTTCGCCGAACTGTTGCAGAACCACCCGGACTTCATCCAGCTGTTCGACCGGATCTGCCGCGTCGGCCGGTCGCTGCGCGTGCACCTGCTGTTGGCGACCCAGTCGCTCAACACCGGCGGCGTGCGCATCGACAAGTTGGAACCCAACCTGACGTATCGGATCGCGTTGCGCACCACCAGCTCCGCGGAGTCCAAGGCCGTGATCGGGACACCGGAGGCGCAGTACATCACCAACAAGGAGAGCGGTGTCGGCTTCCTGCGGGTGGGCATGGAGGACCCGGTGAAGTTCAAGAGCATCTACACCGGTGAGCCATACGTGCCCACCGCGGCGCAGTCCGACAACGGTGACTCGTCGCCACGCCACGCGGTGGCCAGTCGCGTACGCATCCGGCCGTTCACGGCGGCCCCGGTGGCCGAGGCGATGGTCCCGTGACCGCGTCCCCGCTCACCCCGCCACCGTTGACGCCGCCGGGGCGGCCACGCCCGACGACGATGGATCCCGAGCAGCGGGTGTTGCGCGAGGTGGTGCTCGATCAGCTCACCACCGGCGAGATCCGGGCCTACCGGATGTGGCTGCCGCCGTTGACCGACCCGACCCCGGTGAACGAGCTGGTGGCCAGGGACCGTGGCCAGCCGCTGCGATTCGGCCTGGGCATCATGGACGAACCGCGCAGGCACCGGCAGGAGGTCTGGGGCATCGACGTGTCCGCGGCGGGCGGCAACATCGCCGTCGGCGGCGCCCCGCAGACCGGCAAGTCGACGTTCCTCCAGACGCTGATGTTGTCCGCCGCGGCGACGCACACCCCGCGTCAGGTGCAGTTCTATTGCATCGACCTGGGCGGCGGCGGCCTGATGTACCTGGAGGACCTGCCCCACGTCGGCGGTGTCGCGACCCGGTCGGAGCCCGACCGCGTCAACCGCGTCGTCGCCGAGATGAAGGCGGTGTTGCGTCAGCGCGAGGCGACGTTCAAGGAGTTCCGGGTGGGGTCCATCGCGTCCTACCGGCAACTGCGCGACGATCCGAACCACCCGGCCTCGGCCGACCCCTTCGGCGACGTCTTCCTGGTGATCGACGGCTGGCCGGCCTTCGTGGCGGAGTTCCCCGACCTGGAGGCGGTGGTGCAGGACATCGCGGGTCAGGGTCTCGCGTTCGGCGTGCACACCATCATCTCGACGCCGCGGTGGACCGAACTCAAGGCCAGGGTGCGCGACTACCTGGGCACCAAGGTCGAATTCCGGCTCGGCGACGTCAACGAGACCCAGATCGACCGCATCACTCGGGAGATCCCGGTGAACCGCCCCGGGCGTGCGGTGTCGATGGAGAAGCATCACCTGATGATCGGGGTGCCTCGCCTCGACGGCGTGCACAGCGCGCAGGACCTGGTGCCCGCCATCTCGACGGCCGTGCAGCAGATCGGCGCCCGCTACGACGAGCAGGCGCCGCAGGTGCGGGTGCTTCCCGAACGGGTCTACCTACACGAACTCGATCCCCATCCGCCCGGGCCGGAGAGCGACTACCGCACCCGGTGGACGGTGCCCATCGGCCTGCGCGAGGCGGATCTGTCGGTGGCCTACAACCCGATGCACACGACGCCGCACATGCTGATCTTCGGGGCGCCGAAGTCCGGCAAGACCACGATCGCGCACGCGGTGGCCAAGGCCATCTGCGCCCGCAACGATCCCTCCCAGGTGCGGTTCATGCTGGCCGACTACCGCTCGGGCCTGCTCGACGCGGTGCCGCAGAGCCATCTGCTGGCCGCAGGCGCGGTCAACCGCAACAACGCGACGCTCGAGGAGTCGATCAAGGCGCTGGCGCTGGCGTTGAAGAAGCGACTGCCGCCACCCGACCTGACCACCGCCCAACTGCGGGCGCGGTCGTGGTGGGAGGGGCCCGACATCGTGCTGCTGGTCGACGACTGGCACATGATCGTCGCCGCGGGTGGCGCCATCCCGCCCATGACCCCGCTGACGCCGCTGCTGCCTGCGGCGGCCGACATCGGGCTGCACATCGTGGTGACGTGTCAGATGAGCCAGGCGCACCGGGCCACCATGGACAAGTTCGTGGGGGCGGCGTTCGGGGCGGGGTCCCCGACGATGTTCCTCTCGGGCGAGAAGACGGAGTTCCCGTCGAGCGAGATCAAGCTCAAGCGGCGGCCTCCTGGCCAGGCATTTCTGGTGTCCCCGGACGGCAAGGAAGTCATCCAGGCGCCCTACGTCGATCCACCGGAAGAAGAAGTGTTCGCAGCACCCCCGGAACGCCGGTAATATTCGTACCAGTCATTCAGCAACGCTAGCGGTAGCCGCTAGCAAACGGATCGGGGGATCTCGTGGCGACTTACGTCATATCGCGTTTCTCCACCGATTCGTCGGCCATTCGGGTCGTTTCGGTTCGGATTCGGTAAGGAGATCACGAAAATGCAACCGTTGTCCCACAACACTGCCGCGGCCAGCATCGGTACTCAGGTCGTCGCGAACGGAGCCCGCGGGCTCGCCGGCGGTACGGCCACGTCTGCCGAGGTAACTGCACTTATGCCGGCCGGCGCCGACGAGGTGTCGCTCCAAGCCGCCATGGCGTTCGCCACGGAGGGCATGCAGACGCTCGCTCTCAACGCGATGGCGCAGGAGGAACTCTCCCGCACCGGCGCGGCCTATGCGGAGGCCACTGGGATCTACACGACGATCGACGGCGAAAACGCCGCCGTGTTGTCGTAATAACAACAGGAACTCTGCGAGTAAAAACGGGTCCAGCAAATCATGGTTGCCATTGCTGCAATTCCCACGATGCTCTGGCATGCGATGCCGCCGGAGATCAACACCGCGCGCCTCATGCTCGGTGCCGGCCCGGCGCCGATGCTGCAGGCTGCCGCCGGTTGGGAAGCTTTCGCAATCCTGTTGGAGACCCAGGCCGACGAACTGGCGGCCAGCCTCGTCTCCCTGCAGAGCACGTGGTCGGGTGCAGCGTCCGAACGGGCGGTCTCGGCAACCATGCCGATCATCCTGTGGCTGCGCACCACGTCACTGCAGGCGCAGAAGCGAGCCGCTCAGGCCGCCGCGCAGGCGACGGCGTGGTCGGCGGCGATGGCGGCCACGCCGCCCATCCCGGAGATCGAGCAGAATCACGTCACCAACGCGGTGCTCAACGCCACGAACTTCCTGGGCGTCAACACCGGGGCCATCGTCGCCAACGAGGTCGACTACTTCGTGCGGATGTGGAACCAGGCCGCGTTCACGATGGACGCCTACCAGGCGGAGACGTCGCTGAACACGACCTTCGAGCCCATCATGCCGCTGAAGCCGGCCGTCGTACCCGGTGTCGGTGAGGCCGCGGCGGGTGCGGCGTCGGCGCAGATCGCCACCATGGCGCCGGGTGCCCTGGTGCGCAACCTGTCCATCACCACGGTGAGCACGCGGGCCAAGCTCGAATCGGTGGCGTTGACGGCGGGCCGCACGGCGGGCCAGGTCAACATGGCCGAGCAGCGCACGCAGGGTCAGGCGCAGCGCACCGAGAACCAGACGCAGCAGGCGGCGCAGCAGGGCGCGCAGATGGGCATGCAGGTGGGCACGCAATTGGCCCAGATGGCCCTGCAGGCGCCGCAGCAGGGCACCCAGATGGTGTCGCAGGGCTTCCAACAGCTCACGGCCCCGCTGCAGCAGGTCTCGTCGATGTTCGGGATGGGCAACGCCAAGCCGGCGCAGATCGGCCTGATCGGTGCCAGCCCGTTCTCGAACCACCCGCTCGCAGGCGGCTCGGGGCCGGCGTCGGGCGCGGGCCTGGTGCGTGCGGCCTCGCTGCCCGGCATGGGCGGTTCCATGGCGCGCACACCGCTGATGGCCAACCTGGTCGGCAGCACCACGACGGTGCCGATGGGTGCCGGCTCCGGTGCCGGCGGCACGGGTGTGGCCCCCGTCGGCGGCGCGGGTGCCGGTGGACCCATGGGGCACGTGGGCGAGCGCAAACGCGGCGGCGGCCACAAGCAGGGGCTGCAGGCACCGTCGCCGCTCACGCAAGACCTCGCCGAGGACGACGAGGACGACTGGTGACCGGTCGCCATGACAAGACTTCCCGTTCCGAGGGGGCGGAAGGACTCGCCATTTCCCGTGGTGAGGACACAGGAAAAGAGAAAAGGTAAACACCGATGGCACAGATGAATACCGATGCCGCTGTCCTCGCCAAGGAGGCCAGCAACTTCGAGCGCATCTCCGGTGAGCTCAAGGGCGTGATCGCCCAGGTCGAGTCCACCGCGGGTTCGCTGGCCGGGCAGTGGCACGGCCAGGCCGGCCAGGCTGCGCAGGCCGCGCTGGTCCGCTTCCACGAGGCCGCTCAGCAGCAGATCCAGCAGCTGAACGACATCTCGCAGAACATCCACCAGTCCGGCACGCAGTACACGTCGACCGACGAGGATCAGACCTCGGCGCTGTCGTCCGCGATGAACATCTGACCCACTCGAACACGACCGAAACGGAGAACTGACATGGGTGAACAGCTTTGGAACTTTGCCGGCATCGAGGGTGGCGCCGGCGAGATCAACGGGGCCGTGGCGACCACCGCCGGCCTGCTCGACGAGGGCAAGGGCTCGCTGGCCTCGCTGGCCGCGGTGTGGGGAGGCTCGGGTTCGGAGGCCTACCAGGGTGTCCAGCAGCGCTGGGACGAGGCCTCGCTCGAACTCAACAACGCACTGCAGAACCTGTCGCACACCATCAGCGAGGCGGGTGCGACGATGGCGCAGACCGAAGCCGGCGTCACCGGGATGTTCGCGTAACAACCCGTCGAAGCGCGAGGGTGGGCGAGGAACTCCGGCACGTGCCGGTTCACCTCGCCCACCTCACTTCGCGCCCCGCCACTGGGCAACCGAAGAGTCGTATCAACCGTTGAGAGGTGCACATGTCGGCCGACTATGACCGGCTCTTCCACTCGTCAGAAGCCGCGGAAGCGGGCGAGGACGAGACGACGACCGTCGACCCGAAGGCCGTGCAGGCTGCACTCGCCGCATCAGCGGCAGCCTCTCCACAGTCCGCGGCGCCGACGCGGCACGACGCCGCGGACCCGATGCCGGTCGCCCCGACCGCGACCCAGGCAGGTGCGGTGCCGCCGCCACGGCAGACCGAGGTGACCACCCAGCTGCCGCCGACGCGGATGCCGAGCCCATCCCAGCACGCGGCGCCGAACGGCATGATGCGCAGCCCGCAGGGGCAGGGCCAGCCCGGCGCCCGGTACGAGCAGCCGCGCCCGGCGCCCGCGCCGGCGCCTCGGTCCGCGCCTCCGCCACCGCCCTCGCAGCACTACCTCGACCACGCCGCCGACCCCAACACGTGGACCGGTGGTCAACCCGCCGTCACGTCGGCGGCCTCGATGGGCAGCACCCGGGCCATCGACGCGCTCTCGCACGTCGGCGTCCGCTCCGCCGTGAAGATGCCGTCGCAGCGCGGTTGGCGGCGGTTCCTCTACCTGTTGACCCGCATCAACGTCGGGCTGTCACCCGACGAGATGTACGAGCTGGACCTGTTCGCACGGATCCGCCGCAATGCCCGCGACTCGTATCAGATCGGCGTGCTGGGCCTCAAGGGCGGCGTCGGCAAGACCGCGGTCACGGTCGCCTTGGGCTCGGCGTTGAGCAAGGTCCGTGGTGACCGCATCCTGGCCGTCGACGCGGACCCCGACGGCGGCAACCTCGCCGACCGCGCCGGCCGGCAGTCGGCCGCCACCATCGCCGACCTGCTGTCCGACAAGGACCTGGCCCGCTACAACGACATCCGCGCCTACACCAGCATGAACACCTCGAACCTCGAGGTGTTGTCCTCCGACGAATACAGCGCCGCGCGGCGCGAGTTCAACGACGAGGACTGGAACGCGACCGTCGCGATCGTCTCGCGCTACTACAACCTGGTGCTCGCCGACTGCGGTGCGGGCCTGTTCCAGTCGGGTGCCCGCGGCGTGCTGTCGACGGTGTCGGGTCTGGTGATCGTGGCGAGCGCGTCGATCGACGGTGCCCGCCAGGCGGCCACCACCATGGACTGGCTGCGCCAGAACGGATACCAGGACCTCCTGGGCCGGTCGTGCGTCGTCATCAACCACGTGGTGCCCGGCAAGCCCAACATCGACGTCGACGACCTGGTGCAGCAGTTCGAACGCCACGTTCCACCGGGTCGCGTCATCGTCCTCCCGTGGGACAAGCACATCGCGGCCGGAACCGAGATCCAGCTCGAGCTGCTGGGTGACACGTTCCGGCGGCGCATCATCGAACTCGCCGCGGCACTGTCCGACGACTTCGACCGGCTCGAGCGGCGTTGACGACCACTGCGGCAGTACCGAGTTCCGCGGGCACCGCGCCGAAGCGCCCGGCGACCACCCGCGTCACCATCCTGACCGGCAAGCGGATGACCGATCTGGTGCTGCCCGCGGTCGCACCCATCGAGAGCTACATCGACGAGACCGTCGACATCCTGGGTGACCTGTTGGAGGACACGCCGAAGGACGTGCTGGCGGGCTTCGACTTCAAGGCCCAGGGGTCCTGGGCGTTCGCACGGCCCGGAGCGCCGCCGCTGAAGGGATCCGAGTCCCTCGACGAGTCCGGCGTCGTCGACGGATCCCTGCTGACGCTGGTGTCGGTCAGCCGCACCGAACGGTATCGCCCGCTGGTCGAGGACGTCATCGACGCGATCGCGGTCCTGGACGAGTCCCCGGAGTTCGATCGCTCCGCGCTCAACCGGTTCGTCGGATTGGCGATCCCCGTGTTCGCCCTCGTGATGGCGCTCGGCATGATCCGCGCGTGGGACGCCACCGGTCAGAGCTGGTGGTGGACGGTGGCCCTCGGCGTGATGGGCCTGGCCGTCCTCGGGGGCAGCATGACGGCCAAGACGCGATATCAGAACCTGGACCTCTGCGAGAGCCTGCTGGTGGCGTCGATCCCGCTGCTGACGGGCGCGGCCGCGCTCGCGGTTCCGCTGCCCCGCGGCGTCACCGACCTCGGCGCGCCGAACGTGGCCGGTGCCGGTGTGGTGCTGCTGCTCCTGGTCCTGGCCACCCGCGGCGGCCCCCGCCAGCGGGCCGAACTGGCGTCGTTCCTGGCCGTCGCCGCCGTCGCGGTGACGGCGGCGGCCGTCGCCTACGGCTACGGCTGGTCCTACTGGGTGCCCGCAGGCGCCATCGCCTTCGGCCTCATCGTGGTGACCAATGCCGCCAAGCTCACGGTGGCGGTGGCACGCATTGCGCTGCCGCCCATCCCGGCGCCGGGTGAGACCGTGCACAACGACGAACTGCTCGACCCGGTCTCGGCACCCGACCCGACGGACGAGGAGACGCCGACGTGGCAGGCGATCATCGCGTCGGTGCCGGAGTCCGCCGCGCGGTTGACCGAGCGCAGCCGATTGGCCAAGCAGTTGTTGATCGGCTTCGTCGGCGCCGGTTCCCTGGTGCTCGCCGTGGGCGCGATCAGCGTCGTCGTCCAGGGGCACTTCTTCGTGCACAGCCTGGTGGTGGCCGGTCTGGTCGCCGTGGTGTGTGGGTTCCGGTCGCGGCTCTACGCCGAACGCTGGTGCGCCTGGGCCCTGCTCACCACGGCCGCGGTGATCCCCACCGGTGTGGCAGTGCGGCTGTGCACGTGGTACCCGGAATCGGCGTGGCTGGTGCTCGCCACCTATGGCGGCGTCGCGGTGCTGGCGATGATCGCCATCGGTGCCACCGACGGGGTGCGCCGCGTGTCGCCGGTGACCAAGCGAATCCTCGAACTCCTCGATGGCGTCGCCATCGCGGCGGTGATCCCGCTGCTGCTGTGGATCGCCAGCGTGTACGACGTGCTCCGGAATCTGCGGTTCTAGGCGAGGTGTGACATGACGGTGGGCAGTGCGGCGGGTGACGTGCTCCGCGTGGACACGGACTTGTTGTCCCAGTTGGGTTCTCAGCTGGAGACGTCGGCCCGAGCGCTGCCCGAGCCGCCCGCACCGTTCGCGGTGACCGGTCAGGACGCCATCTCGCAGGCGATCGCCGCGAAGCTGCCGTCGCTGGAGACGCCGATCATCGAGGGCCTACCTGCGGTGAAGAAGGCTGCATCCGAGACCGCGGCCAACATCGTGTCGGCTGCGGGCAAGTATCAGACCACCGACGCCGAGCTGGCCGCCGCCTACGAGAAACACCAGTTCGACCAGGCGGCCGGTGCCGCCGGTGGGGGCGGTGGCGCGGGTGCCGGTGCGGCGGGTGCCGGTGCGACGGGTGTCGGTGGCGCGGGTACTGGTGCGGCGGGTGCCGGTGCGGCGGCAGGCGCGGCTGGCGGCGCGGCCCTGGGCGGCGCCGGCGGCGGGTTGAGCCAGATGAGCCAGATGATGGGAACGCCGATGCAGCTACTCGGCCAGGTGGCGCAGGCGCCGCAGCAGGCGATGCAGGGCGTCGGCCAGGGAGTTCAGCAGGGCATGCAGCAGGTGACGCAGCTGGTGGGAGCCGCGGGCAAGGGGGCCGACGGGTCGCAGGCGACGCCCGTCGGGGCCGGCCCGGCCGACCGCGAGGAACCCGGCAAGGGTGAGCCCGAGGGCACCGGCCAGGACGCGACCGCAGGCAAGCACGCCAGCGGCCGCGCACCCGTCGAGCCGCCGCCAACGCACCCGGCCGTCCCCGATCAGCGGCCGAGCGCGCCTCGGCACGCCGCGCCGGATCCGTCGATCGACCTTTAGCGCCGTCCCGTGAGAGCGCCGCTCAGGACCACCGGCGGGCGTTCTCCTCGGCGTTGCGCGTGATCTGGGCGACGACGTCGTCGATGTGCTCACGGTCGGCGTCGATGGAGGCCGCCGCATCGGCCATGGCCTTCTGCAGCGCCTCGTTGACGCGCGCCTCGACCACCTCGGCGCCCAGTCGCAACGTCCCGTCCTTGATGTAGACGTCGGTGATCCAGCTGTGCCCGTTGAGGGTCACCTCGACCGTCTGCGCCTCGTCCATCGCGGAGAACGTCTGGTGGTTCATCTTCGCCAGCTGATCGTCCATCAGCGACTGCAACAACTGGGCCTGCTGCAGCACGGCAGCGACCTGCGGATGCATGTCATCGCTCACTTGGCGTCCTTGCCTTCACCACTGTCCTTGCGGCGTGGCCGGTTTCCGATGACGGCCTCCGTCCATGCCCGGTCCTCCTCGTAGAGCGACTCGTCGGGCGTCAGGCCGGGAGAACGCTTCTTCTCCCCCTGCCCGCCCTGACCGTGGTTGGCGCCGTGCATGGGCATGCCACCGCCCATGCCCATGCCGCCGGTGCCTCCCGGACCGCCGGTGCCGGTGGGACCCGCAGCGCCCGGTACCGCCGCGCCACCGGCGGGCGGACCCACCGACACGCTTCCGACGTTGGGCTGCAACGGCATCGGGCCCACGCCGCCGCCACCGCCGCCGCCGGCACCACCGCCACCGGACCCGCCTCCGGCCGAGGCCGGGTTGACCGAGGGATCGTCCAGCGGGGGCATCTCGAACGGCTTCTCGTCGCCGCCGAGGTCGGGCAGGCTCGGCATCCCCCCGGCACCGCCGCCGGCGGGCGACCCGCCCCCGG
>NZ_JBYVYK010000080.1:0-15243 GCF_058148405.1 Mycobacterium sp. DHQP2018-32-09
CCACCCGCGCCCGCGGAGGCGCCGCCGGGTCCTGCTTCGGCGCCCGCCCCCGGAACGGTGGCGCTGGCGCCACCCTCACCGGCGCCCGCGCCCGGGGCGGGAGCACCCGTGGTCTCGGTGGGCATCATGGAGGTCTCCATGGGGGCCGTGGTGGTCATGGGGGCCGTGGTGGTCGTCACGGCGGTGGTCGAGGTCGTGCTGCTCGTCGTCGACGAATCGCCGCCGTCGCTACCACCGCAGGCGGTGACGCTCAGGGCAACCGCGGCGGCCAGTGCTGCGGCAACGGATAAACAACGGGGGGTACGGCTGTCGGCCATCTCTGCTTCTCGCTTCGGTCGGCGGTGACTTGCAGGTAGGGCAATACCCACCTCGTCGGAATTTCACGCCCCCGATACGAAAGAACCTGCCGGCGGGTTCATCGACGTGACGAGGATCATGGCGCCGCCGACGGGTGATGTCGATGGAATGGCTTGTCCCTCATGGTCGTTCACATAGGGGTACGGACGACCGAACGTGTGAGCCGCGCGAAGAGAACGCGTGACCCACGGAGCAGAAGGACACCCCATCCCATGACTTCCACCATCCGCCGCCTGGCGCCGCTGGCCGCGCCGCTGGCCGTCGCCGGCCTGCTGGCACTGGCCCCCACCGCGGGCGCCGCGCCCCTGACGTGCACCGACCTGGGTTCGGCGACGCAGTGCGTCAAGCCGGGCAACAGCCAGCTGATCGCGACGCCGCCGGTGGTCGCCCAGCCGCCGCAGATCATCATCATCCACCGCGACCGCAGGTAGCGCGGCCGCAGCTCAGCCCGGCTGGTCGTTGTTCTTCTGGGCGCCCCACCCGTGTACTCGGTCGATCTCGACCAGCGCACTCACGCGCGGCCGGTCGCGGCGTGGGTACTGGTCGCCGGTGTAGTGCCGTGACAGCGCGTCGATGTCGGCGAGGCCCTCGTCGTCGTACAGTTCCACGACGCGCCCGATCACGGTTACGTGGGTGTACCAGTCCGATTCGTCGATGACGGTGAGCGAGACCCGCGGGTCGTTGCGGATGTGCTCGAGGCGCTTGCGTCCGGCGTCCATGTTCACCAGCACCCGGTCGTCGCGCATCAGGTACCACGTGGCGGCGGTCACCGGCTGGCCGTCGCGGCGCGTGGTGGCGATGACGGCGGGGTTGGCCTTGGCGAGCATCGCGCGGGCATCGGGGGAGAGGGTCTTCGACATGCCGGTGAGGTTCCTCGTCACGACCCCGTCGAAACTCCCGCCCGTCGCCTCACCGCGTGACGTGGGCGGCGTCCTCACCTCCGGGGGCGCCAGCCGGTCCGCCGGGAAACGTCAGCGGCCGCACGTCCAGGACCCGATCCGCGGTCACGGGACGACTGCAGAAGTAACCCTGGAGCACGTCGCAGCCGCGAGTCGCCAGTCGCTCGGCGGTCGCGGCGTCTTCGACGCCCTCAGCGACGCACGTCATGTCCAGCCGGTGAGCCAGGTCGATGATCGCGCAGACGATGGCCTCGGCGTGATCGTCGGTGAGGATCGGGGCAATGAACTGCCGGTCGAGTTTCAGCTCGTCGATGGGTAGTTCCCGCAGATAGCTCAACGCCGAGTAGCCGCTGCCGAAGTCGTCGATCGCGATGCGGATGCCGTTGCCGCGCAACATGTCCAACACGGCGCGGGCGCGTTGGGTGTTGCCCAGCAGGAAGTCCTCGGTGATCTCCACCGTGAGGCACGCGGTGGGCAGCGCGTGCTCCGCGAACACCCCGACGATGCGGTTCGGCAACTCGACGTCGACCAGCGACGGCGGAAACAGGTTGACGGCGACCGGGACGTCGCGGCCCGCGGTGCGCCACGCCACGGCGTCGCGGACCGCGCGGTCGACGACGGCCTCGGTGAGCGCGCCCATCAGCCCGTTCTGCCGCGCGAGTGGAAGGAAGTCGGCCGGCATCAGCAACCCGCGGTCCGGGTGCTCCCAGCGGACCAGGGCCTCGACGCCGACGACGGCGCCGGTGCGCACCGCGAACTTCGGCTGGTAGACCACGCCGAGGTCGCCGCCGTCGATGGCCCGTCGCAGCTGCGCGAACAGTTGCAGACCAGCCGTGCCGCTGCGCGGGGCCGGCAACGCGGGCCGATCCTGCGCCGGCGCCACCTCACGGGGATCGATGAGTTCCATGTCCGCGGTGAACGGTGCCACGCCCCCGTGCTGGCTGCGCTTGGCGGCGTACATCGCGAGGTCGGCGTGTTTGAGCACCAGATCGGCCCCCGCCTCGGCGTCGCCGTCGACGTGCGCGACGGCCACCCCGACGCTCGGGCGCATGAAGACGTCGTGTCCCTCGATGACGAAGGGTTCGTCGAAGCCGTCGAAGATGCGGTGGGCGACCTCGAGCGCGCGGTCGGCGCCGAACTCGACGAGCACCGCGAATTCGTCGCCGCCCACCCTGGCGACGGTGTCGGTGGCGTTGGTGGCGCCCACGATGCGCACGGCGATGGCGCCGAGCAGCGCATCGCCCGCCGGATGGCCCAGCGAATCGTTGACGAGTTTGAAGTCGTCGAGGTCGATCGACAGCACGGCCACGTCGTGGCCGTCGCGCTGGTGCATCGCGAGCGCATGGGTGAGCCGGTCACGGAACAGCGCGCGGTTGGCGAGCCCGGTCAACGGGTCGCGCAGCGCCTGCTCGACGATGGTCTGCATCAGCCTGCGGTTCTCCTCGGCCACCAGGTACTGCCGGGTCAGCACCGCGAACACCACCGACAGCGACGTGGCCAGCACCACGGTCGATCCGTCACCGGTGACCACGAACACCGTGGCCACCGGCAGGAACACGTACGGCAGCGACGACGCCAGCCGCGACGGTGGTCGCGCCGAACCCAGGGTGAACGCCCCCGAGCGGTACCCGAGCATGGCGGCCACCGCGAGCAGCAGCAGACCAGCCAGCCACCCGACGTCCGTGACACTGCCGGTGGTGTATTCGTCGTCGGCTTCCTGCAGCACGAACACGGCGTCGGACAGCGCCATGGTGGCGGCGGCCACCGCGAACACCGCCACCACGAACCGCTGACCGGGCAGGGCGCGCGTCAGCAACAGCGTCGCCGTCGTCATCAACACGATGTCGGCCACCGGGTAGGCGACCGACACCGCGAGCCCCAGCGTCGGCGCGCCATCCTGCCGGATGACCCCGTCGAGGCCCAGCGCCCAGAAGATGACGAACAGCGATCCGGCGACGGTCAACGCGTCGAGCAGCAGCCGCGCCTGGGACAGCCCGACACTGCCGACCGGCAGCAGGATCAGCGCGGCCGTGGCCGCCAGCGGGAACGTGAGGTAGCAGGCGTCGGCGATCGACGGGAACGGCGCCTGGCCGCCCGACGCCATCTCGTGACCGGCCCAGACCGCGTCACCGCAGAACCAGCCGAACACGGCCAGCGTCATGGTGAGCCACGCCCAGCGCGCGCGGCCGTGATGGGTCCGCGCGGTCGCCGCGCAACAGGCCATCGTGACCGCGCCCGCGAGGAGCGACCCGAAGTCGCTGACCACCCGGACGGTGGGCTCGCCGCCCCACCCGGCCGTCAGCCAGGCGGTGTACGTCGCGAACCCGACGGCCAACGCGGCGCATGCGGCGATCAGCCGCGACCGCGGCACGCCGCCTCCGTCTCGCCGCGCCTGCCTCCCCGGCCGGGGTCAGGCCGCCGCGGCCACGGCCCGTGCACGGCGACTTCCCGACGTCCTCAGACGTCCGAACTCTCGCGCCACAGATCGATGCCGGACTCGGAGGCGTACGCATCGATCTCGGTCAGCTCCGCCTCGCTGAACGCGAGGTTGTCCAAGGCGCCCAGGTTCTCCCGCAGTTGCTCCACGCTCGAGGCGCCCACCAACGTCGACGCGACGGCCGGGTCGCGCAGCACCCAGGCCAGCGCGAGCTGCGCCAACGATTGACCCCGGCGCTCGGCGATGGCGGCCAGGCCGCGCAGCCGGTCGACGACCTCCTCGGTGACCACCTCGTCGTCGAACGTCGGCCGCGCCGTCGCACGGTCGACGTCACCGGCGGGCTGCCGGAGGTACCGGTCGGTGAGCAGGCCCTGACCCAGCGCCGTGAAGGCGATGGCGCCCATGCCCGCCTCGCCCAGCGTCGAGACGAGGCCTCCCTCGATCCAACGGTTCAGCAGGGAGTACGACGGCTGGTGGATGACCAGCGGCGTACCCAGGCGACGCGCGATGGCGGCCGCCTCCGCGGTCTTGGCCGCGGAGTACGACGAGATGCCGACGTAGCGCGCCTTGCCCGAGCGCACCGCGGTGTCCAGTGCGCCGATGGTCTCCTCGAGCGGGGTGACGGGATCGATGCGATGGGAGTAGAAGACGTCGACGTAGTCGAGGCCCATCCGGTCGAGGGAGGCGTCGAGGCTGGACAGCAGATAGGTGCGTCCACCCAGCTGGCCGTACGGCCCCGGCCACATGTCCCAGCCGGCCTTCGTCGAGATCAGCAGTTCGTGTCGGTACGGCTTGAAGTCGCGCCGCAGCATCCGCCCGAAGTTCTCCTCCGCCGAACCGTACGGCGGGCCGTAGTTGTTGGCGAGGTCGAAATGCGTGATGCCGTGGTCGAACGCGTACCGCAGCACTTCCCGCTGCCCGTCGAACGGTCTGTTGTCGCCGAAGTTGTACCAGAGCCCCAGCGAGATGGCGGGCAGTAGCAGACCCGACGTGCCCACCCGGCGGTACGGCATGGCGTCGTACCGGTCGCGGGCGGCCACCCACGGATCGTTGGTGAAGGGGACGTCGGTGATCGCGAAGTCGCGTGCCAAGTCGTCGGCCATGGCCCGACCCTACTTCGGGGGCATCCGGATGCCGCCGTCGACGCGCACCACCTCGGCGTTCATGTACGAGTTGGTGATCAGCTCGAGGACCATCGACGCGAGTTCCTCGGGCTTGCCCAGCCGGTGCGGAAACAGCACGGACTCACCGAGTTTCGCCTTGAACGCCTCCGAGGCCTCGCCCTCGCCGTAGATCGGCGTGTCGATGAGGCCGGGCGCCACGGTGTTCACCCGGACGCCGACCGCCGACAGGTCGCGGGCCACCGGCAGCGTGAGCCCGACGACGCCGCCCTTCGACGACGAGTACGCGGCCTGACCGATCTGGCCGTCGAAGGCGGCCACGCTGGTCATGTTGACGATCGCGCCGCGCTCCCCGGTGTCGGTGGGGTCCAACCGGCTCATCGCGGTGGCCGCCAAGCGAATGCAGTCGAACGTCCCGACCAGGTTGATCGCCAACACCTTCTTGTAGGCGTCCAGGTCGTGCGCCGACGAGAACTCGCCGTCCTTGCCGATGGTGCGCTGCGCCCACCCGATGCCCGCGGAGTTCACCAGCGCCCGCAAGGGCCCGAGATCTGCCGCGGTGTTCACGGCGTCCTCGATGTTGGCCGTGTTGGTCACGTCGACCGAGACGAACGCGCCGCCGATCTCGTGGGCGAGTTCCTTGCCGCGCTCCTCCTGGAGGTCGGCGATGACGACCGTGGCGCCCCTGGCGGCCAATTGGCGGGCGGTGGCGGCCCCGATGCCCGAGGCTCCACCGGTGACGATTGCGCTAGCTCCGTTGATGTCCACGACGCCACCCTAGGGGCAGCGACGAGCGTGCGTGGGCACTATCGCCTGCCCGAGAGGCCGACCGTCAGGCGTATCGCGCCCGATAGACGCTGGGCTGTGCGCGGGGTCGCGGCGCCGTGGGCGCGGGTCCGATGACGTCGGCGGCGAAGCGGGTGTGTTCTGGTGGGCGATGCAGCGGAAACCGTCGCTGCCGTTCGTAGCGCTGATACGCCAGCCCCCTGGCGATCCCGATGGCGTCGCCGATGCGACCCCAGGTGACGCCGACGGCGCGTGCGTCGTCGACCGCCAGTTGCACCAGGTCCAAGGCCCGGGAGGCGGCCAGCCCCGTGGGTTGCCGGCACTCGCCGGCCAGTCGGTGGGCCTTGGCGATGCGGCGCAACGCCGCGGCGTGCACGTCTTCCTGATCAACCACGACACCCTCCCAGAGGCACCGTCGGTCTGCCCCGGGCTGGAGTGCAGACACGTCGCATGGTGGGTGCCCACGGCGTGTGATCGTCAAACGTGGGATCGTCGGACGCCGTTCCGTCGAACACCACAGTTCGAACGTCGGTGGGCAGCCGGGTGTTGCGGGCCGGGTGTCGCGGGCCGGGTTAGGCATGGTTTCCGTTTACCGATCCGCCGCGCGGGGCATCACCGCGCCGCCACGTTTGCGCAGCGTCGCTGCACCCAGCCCGGCGTGGCCTGGTAAGGAGAGATCTCATGGCGATCAACGACGACGACATCACGACCAGCGGCGCAGGCGGCGAGGGTCCGGCCGACGGTGGTTCGAACCCGGGTGGTCACGACGGCGGTGCCGACGGCAGCGCCGGCGAGGGTCCGGCCGACGGTGGTTCGAACCCGGGTGGTCACGACGGCGGTGCCGACGGCAGCGCCGGCGAGGGTCCGGCCGACGGTGGCTCGAACCCGGGTGGTCACGACGGCGGCGCGGACGGCAGCGCCTAGCCCCCACGGCCCCCACCGCCCACACCGCCCTCACACGGCATGCTGAATCGCTGCATCGGGACCGGCCCCCAGGAGTTCGCGCGAACTCACTGGGGGCGGTGCCCGCTGCTCACGCGCTCGGAGGCCCTGCCCCGAGACTTCACCGACCTGCTGTCACCGGCGGCCGTCGACGAACTCCTCGCCGCCCGCGGGGTCCGCGCGCCGTTCATCAGGGTCGCCAAGGACGGCCGGCTCGTCGGGCGCGAATCCTTCCTCGGCCCAGCAGGTTTCGGCGCCGAGATCGCCGACCAGGTGGACACTGGCAAGATGCTCGAGCAGTTCGCCGCGGGTGCGTCGATCGTGCTGCAGGGACTCCACCGCCTGTGGCCGCCGGTGATCGACTTCGTGCGCGCGCTGGTGACCGACCTGGGTCACCCCGTGCAGGCCAACGCCTACGTCACGCCCCCCGACAACCGCGGCTTCGACCCGCACTACGACGTCCACGACGTGTTCGTCCTGCAGGTCTCCGGCCACAAGGAGTGGACGGTGCACCGCCCCGTACACGCCGACCCGCTGCCCGACCAGCCGTGGACCGACCATCGCGCCGACGTCGAGCGCCGGGCCCACGACGAGCCGGTGATCGACACGGTGTTGGCCCCCGGTGACGCGCTCTACCTGCCACGCGGGTGGGTGCACTCGGCGCGGGCGCGGGAGGAACTGTCGATCCACCTCACGATCGGGGTCGAGCCACTGACCCGCTTCGACGTCGCCCGCGCGATCGTCGCCGAACTCGCAGGCACCGAAGAGTTCCGCGCCTCACTGCCCATCGCGGGCCACCGCACCAGGCGCGACGAGCTGGCGGCCGGCGCCGCCAAGGTGATGGCCGATCTCGCCGACGCGCTGCGAGACGGCAAACCCGAACTGGCGGAACGGGTTTCGCATCGTCTGATGCGGCGCTTCGCCGAGCGCACCCGTCCTGCCGCGGTCCGCCCGCTGGCCACGCTCGACGTCCTCGGGCGGGCGGGGACCGTGCCGGTCGCGCTCCGCGACGGGCTGGTGACCCACCTGGTCACCACCGACACCCGCGTGGCCCTGCGGTTGGCCGACCGCACCATCGAGTTCCCGCGATCGTGTGCGGACGCACTGACGAGGATCTGCGACGGCGCGACGGTGACGGCGTCGCAGCTTCCCGGCCTCGACGCCGCCGACGGCGAGGTCGTCATCCGTCGGCTGCTCCGCGAAGCGGTGGTGGTTCCGGCGGGCACCGGATGACGGCAGTTCGACGGCCGCCGTGCAGCGACCAGTCGATCGCGCGCGGCGACCCGATGTACGGTACGGCGTCGGCGGGCACCCGCTGGCTGCTGCTCGAGATCGACGGCCCCTGGGGGCATTCGGCCTTCTTCTCCTCGCCGACGATGCTCGAGCCCGCGTTGGGCCGCGCCATCGTGCGCCGGGCCGAAGCCGCGGGCATGCGGATCGCCGCCATCCGGCGCCACGGCAGACGTGCGCCGACGAGGCGGTGGCGCTGGTACGTCGCGCATGCCGAGCCCGGGGCGGAGACGTTGCTGCACGGCGAGGTGGACGGCGTCACCGACTACCTGGACGTCCCGCTGGACGGCGCGGGCGGCGAGCCCGTCGCGGGGCCGCTGGTGGCCGTGTGCGCCCACGGCAAGCACGACCAGTGCTGCGCGGTCCGCGGCCGGTCCGCCGTCGCGGCCATCGCGGCCGCCTACCCCGAGAACACCTGGGAGTGTTCGCATCTGGGCGGTGACCGGTTCGCCGCGACCATGCTGATCCTGCCCGAGGGACTGTGCTACGGCCGCGTCGACTCCACCGACGGGGCGGAGTTGGTGCGGCTGTACCAGGCCCGGCGGCTGGCGCCCGACCACCTGCGCGGGCGCACCTCGCTGCCGCACGCGGTCCAGGCGGCGCAGCACTTCGCCAGACAGACCCTCGGCGACGACCGCATCGACACGCTGGCGCCGGTGTCGGTCGACCGCAGCGACCCCGCCGGACCCGACCACCCCGGCCACGTGGTGCACGTCGTGCTCGATCACGAGACGGGCCCGCTGGCCGTCACCATCGGCGAGCAGATGTCCGAACCGCTGCTGTCGCAGTGCAGCGCCACCGTCGAGGGGCGCGTGCGCACCTACCGGCTGCTGGACCTGCGGCGGGGCTGACTACCCGACGGCTTCCGGCCGGCGCACGTCGGCGGTGGCCAGCCGCTTCCTCAAGCGTGCGGACTTGCGCATCTGGATGACGAGGTTGGTCGACGTGATCATCGGGATGAAGCCCAGGAAGGTGCGCTCCGACGGCGTGTGCCCGTGCAGATACTCCAGGCTGCCGAACACGTAGAAGATCCCCATCGTCATGAACGCGGCGGGCACCGTGTAGGCCAGCGGCGACCGGCGCACGTCGATGATGCGCGCCGCGAGATGCCACTCGTCCTCCGACATCGATTCACCCTTGCGGAGTTTGCGCAGCGCCTGCTGGAAGCCGTGCAGGTCGTCGCTTCCGGGAATGGCCCGCAGCGCCAGCAATCGCCGGGTGTAGACGAACGCGCACGAGGCCAGGACGACCTCGACGCCGAGCGCGACGAACATCAGCAGGCCCCACAGGCCCAGACCGGAGGTGTGCGTGCTCAGGTTCATCGCGGCACCGCCAGGAAGTGGGTGGGCAACGGTCGCGAGCGCACCAGGGTGGGCCACCAGAACCACGGTCCCAGAATGCGGATCAGGCACGGTACGACGAACGACCGCACGACGAGGGTGTCCAGCAGCAGACCGATGCACACCGTCGAACCCACCTGCGCGATGGTCTTCAGATCGCTGGCCAGCATCGCGAGCATGGTGAACGCGAACACCAGCCCCGCCGAGGTCACCACGCCGCCCGTGCTCCCCAGGGCGCGGATGAGACCCGTGTGCAATGCGGTGCGCTGCATGCCGATGCCGATCTCCTCGCGGACCCTGGCGATGAGCAGCAGGTTGTAGTCCGATCCCACCGCCACCAGGATCACGAACGTGATGGGGAGCACCAGCCAGTGCAGGTGCAGTCCGATCAGGTGCTGCCACACCAGGATCGACAGACCGAAGGCGCCGGCGAAGGAGAAGGCCACCGTACCGGGGATGACGAGCGCGGCCATCAGGCTGCGCGTGAGCACCAGCATGATCAGGAAGATCAGCACGAATGCGGCGATCGCCACGATCTTCAGGTCGGAGGCGGCGTACTTCTGGATGTCCTGGTTGTTGGCCGCGGCACCACCCACGTAGATTCGCGCCCCGGCCAGCGACGTCTCCTTCAGCGCAGCCTTCACCGCGTCCGGGAACTGCTGCACGTGCGTGATGCCCTCTGGCGCCATGGCATTGCCCTCGTGCGTGATGACGAACCGGGCGGCCATGCCGTCGGGCGACATCATCAACCGCATCCCCGTCTTGACGTCTTCGTTGTCGAAACCCTCACGGGGCATGTAGAAGTAGTCGTCACTGCGCGACTTGTCGAAGTCGTTGCCCACGTTGATCTGGTCGTCGAAGGTCTGGTCGGTCTGGGTGGACTGCAGGTGCGCCGGACCGTAGTTGGCCACGATGATCGCCTGGATGGCCTGCGTCTCGTCGCGCTGGATCTTCAACTGGGCGACCATCTGCGGCATCAGCGCGTTGACCGCCTGGAAGTCGGCGACGGCGGCGTGGATCTGTTCGTCGAGCGCATCGATCCCGTCCAGCCCGTCGAACAGCGACTTCATGGCGTAGCAGACGGGGATGTCGTAACAGTGTGGCTCCCAGTAGAAGTACGCCTTGAGCGGGCGGAAGGTGTCGTCGAGGTTGGCGATGTCGGCGTTGACCTCGTCGGTGACCTGCTGCAGGTTCTCGAGCGTGAGCACCGTCGTGTTCAGGTCGTCGGCCAGCTTCTGGGTCAGGTCGATGGTCTTCCCGAGCGTGGCCACCGTGTCGGCCTGGACCTGCGCCTGCTGATCGGTGTTGGCGTTCTGGCGCTCGTTGAACGGCAACTGCTGGCCCGCGGCGCCGCCCTGCACCGTGAACAGATAGGGCACGTTGGCGTGATCCAGAGGGCGCCCGAGCGGACGCGTGATGCTTTGCACCATGGCCACCCCCGGCAACCGGATCAACTCCTTGGCCACGCGGTCCAGCGAGATGAAGTCCGCGGAATTGCGCATGTCGTGGTCGCTTTCGACCATCAACATCTCGGTGAACAGCTTGCTGGGCGGAAAGTGCCGATCCGAGGCCGCGAAGCCCTCGTTGGCGGCGCCGGAAGCCGGCTGATAGGCGCGGTCGTCGTAGCTGACGGAGTACGACGGCACGAAGATGGCCCCCAGCATCACCACCGCCGTGCTGGCCGCCAAGATGGGTACGGGCCACCGCACCACGCTGGCGCCGATGCGGCGATACAGCCGGCCGCCCGTCGCGTGCCTGGGATCGAAGAGCCCGAACAGGCTGCCCAGCGCGAGCAACGCGGGCGCCAGGGTCAGTGCTGCCGCGATGGTGAACAGCATGCTGATCGCGACCGCGGGACCCATCGTGTGGAAGTAGTCGAGGCGCGCGAAACTCAAGCAGAAGCACGACCCGGCGATGGTCAACCCGGAGCCGATGACGATGGGCGCCACCCCGCGGTACGCGGTGTAGTAGGCCTCCTCGCGGGTCTCGCCGAGCCGGCGCGCCTCGTGGTAACGCCCCAGCAGGAAGATGCCGTAGTCGGTGCCGGCGCCCAGCGTCAGCGACACCACGATGTTCACGGCGAACGACGACATGGGGATGACGCCGTAGTGGCCCAGCGTCGACACCAGCCCCTTGGCGATGAGGATCTCGAACAGCACGCTGTACATCGGCACGGCCACGTTGGTCAGCGACCGGTAGACCAGCAGCAGCATCACGAAGATCAACACGATCGTGACGATCGTGATGTTGTTCAGGCTGTCGTTGGCGATCGACAGCGTGTCCGAGGCCATGGGCGCGCTGCCGCTGACGTACACCCGCAGGCCCGGTGGCGCCGCGTCGTCGGCCACGATCTGGCGCACCGCCGCCACCGATTCGTTGGCCTGGATCTGCCCGACGTTGCCGGCCAGGCGCAGCAGCACGTAGGTCGCCTTGCCGTCGATGCTCTGGGCCCCGGCCGCCGTGATGGGCTTGCCCCACAGGTCCATCACGTACTGCACGTGCTCGCGGTCCTGCTGCAACCGCTGCACCAGGCCGTCGTAGTACCGGTGATCGGCGTCGTCGAGCGGATGGTCGGCCTCCAGCACCACCATGGTGAGGCTGGTCGAGTTCGACTCGCGGAACTTCTCGCCGATGTGCAGCAGCGCGTACTGCGACGGTGCGTACGTGGGCACCTCGGGGCCGGCGAGTTCGGTCGCGACGTCCTCGACCTTCGGCACGAACGTGTTGGTCGTGATCGCGAACAGACCCCAGAAGACGATGATCGGGATCGCGAGCACGCGCACCATCCGGGGGACGAACGGCCGCTTCGCCTGATGCGCGCTCACGCGGACTTCACGCGGCACGTCACGTCGGCGTCCTGGCGCGTCGCCGATCGCTCGTCGCGCACGACGTCGTCGACGAGCATGCGGCAGCCGATCTGGCCGCCGTGCACCTGGGCCGAGATGCTGCCGGACACCACCGTCAGCGTGGTGGTCTCGGTGTGCGACCAGGGCAACTCGGTGAGGTCCACCTCGTGGGGGTGTCCGTCGATGTCGATGTAGTCCAGCAGGCCGCCGCTGCCGACGTCGCCGAACAGCTCGTAGGTCAGCCGCTTGGGCGTGAACTCCTCGGGCGCCTGCGGGGGAGGAACGGCGAGGACCGGCCCGGGAGCCGACCCCTGGTGCACCTTCCACATGCCGAGCGCACCCAGCGCCAGGGCCACCACCACGACCGTCGGAAGCCAGCCGCGCCGCAGCGCCCGCCGGCTGCGGGAGCCTTGCGTCGATCTGGGCACGAGCCCCCGCCGTTGATCCGCCATCGGCAAGATATATCCCATATGGGAAGCAGTGCTCAAGACGAACGCCGATCCCTCCAGCCGATTCACAGGAAGCAGCCCCGCTGTCGGGCGGTAAAGACGCCCGGATCGACACGTAATTCGCAGTGCAGCAGCATCATCGACATCCGATGTGATCACCCGGCCCGGAGGGCGCGTCGGCGACACAACCCCGGTGCAACGTCGAGCTGGGTGTATTAATTTCCCGTCAGTGATATGAATTGACGGTGACCGAAGCGCTCGACGGCGTGTCCGCCATCTCGACGATGATCGAGACCAGTACCGACCTGATGTGGCGCTACCTGGTGGACCGGGACGGTCTGAGTGCCAGTGCCACCCTGGTGCTCAACCGCCTCAACCGCGAGGGCCCCATGCGGCTGACCGCGCTCGCCGAGGCCGAGGGCGCCAGTCAGTCGGGCATGACCCAACTCGTGCAGCGACTGGAACGGCAAGGGCTGCTGGAACGTTGCAGCGATCCCGACGACGGCCGGGTCTCGCTGGTGATGGTGGGGGAGGCAGGCCGCCGGCTGTGGGCCCGGCGCGGCGACGTCCGCAAGCGCCGCATCGCCGACATGCTGGCCACGCTGTCCGACGACGACCAGGTGGCGCTGTGGTTGGCTGCTCAGGTGGCCGCCCGACTCCTCGACCAGATGCGCCGCGGCGTCGACTGCCCGACGCGGCGCGGATAGCCCGTGGCCGACCCCGGATCCACCCGCGTGATCGTCGTCCGGCACCCCGACACGGTGCTGGGCCCCGACGCCGACCCGCTGCACGCCGCTGCGCACGTGATCGAGGCGTTCGACGAGCCCACGCTGCGGGCGGCGCTGGCCGCCGGCGCCGACGTCGCGTTCGTCTGGGACTTCGACAGCGACCTGATGCGTCGAGTGGGGCCCGGGCCGCTGCGCTGGGTGCAGACCAGCAGCATCGGCGTCGACGCGTTGACGAGCGCCGAGTTCGCCGCGTCGTCGATCGCGATCACCAACACCCGTGGCGTGTTCGAACGCCCCATTGCCGAATGGGTACTGGCGGTGCTGCTGTACTTCGCCAAGGATCTCGGTCGCACCGTCGAGGCGCAGCGCGCCGCGCGCTGGGAACACCGCCTCACCGAGACGATCCACGGCAGGCGGGCGCTGGTGCTCGGCGCAGGCGGGGTGGGCCGGCAGACGGCCCTGCTGCTGCGCGCCGCGGGCATGGCGGTCGACGTGCTGGGCCGGCGCCCCCGCGCGGATGCCGAGCTGGGCCACGTGCACGGCGAAGACGATCTGGACCGCTTGCTGGCCGCGGCCGACGACGTGGTGGTGGCGCTGCCGCTGACGGCCGATACCACGCGGTTGGTGGATGCGCGCTTCTGGCAACGGACCCGGGCCGGCGTGCGCTTCGTCAACGTCGGCCGCGGCGCCCTGGTCGACGAGGACGCGCTGGTGACGGCGCTGCGCACCGGTCACGTCGCCGCCGCGGCGCTCGACGTGTTCACCACCGAGCCGCTGCCCGCCGAGCACCCGCTCTGGCGCATGCCCAACGTGCTGGTGTCACCGCACATGTCCGGCGACGTCGTCGACTACCGCGAGCAAGCCGTGCACCGCTTCCTGGACAACCTCGCGCGGTGGGTGTCGGGGGCGCCGCTGCGCGACCGGGTCGACCGTGCCCTGCTGCGCCCGCACGCGTCGGCCCAGGACGCGCGACCGCCGGATCGCGAAAACGGTTAGGGCAGCACCGTCTTCATCAGCATCACGTTGTAGGCCGACCACAGCGACAGGTTGTAGTACAGCTCCTTGCCCACCGACCACGGATGCAGGAACGGCGCATAGATGCCGCCCGGGATGTCGGCCGAGCGCACCAGCAATTGCTCTGGGCTCCACGGGCCCTGCGGTGCGGGCGCGGTCCGCATCACCACGTCGTTGGCCCCGTTGCAGTGCAGCATCAGATACTGCTTGAGATACGTGTTGTACTGCGCCGACAGCTCGCCGACGGGCCCGGGCACCACGGGCGTGGCGGCGGCGGGATTGGCGGGCACCCACGAATTCGAGTCGGCATTCCAGTACTCGTACTTCGACAGGTCTGGCACCTGGCCCGGCGCGACCCGCGCGACGTACGCCGAACCCACACGCCCGGAGGGGGTTCCGAACGTGTAGAGGTAGGGATCGTTGGGTCCGGGCTTGAGGAAGGCGCCCATCTGGAAGTTCTCGTTGCCGCCCGACGGCGGCCGGATGGTGCCGGGGTAGACACCCCACGTCTCGCCGTTGTCGGTCGAGGTGGCGATGGCCGAGAAGTTGGTCGACCACGCTCCTGGGTTGTCCCAGTTGCGAATCGACATGAAGTTGAGGAACTGGTTGCGGCCGACGGCGACGCCGGAGGTGGGGATGATCCCGGTCTCCTGCGGCGCGCGGCCGATGCTGTTGATGATCTGCTTGCTGATTCCGGGACGCCACACCGGCGAGCCCGAGTACGGATTGGCCACCACGCCGTCGGCCACCGCGACGGTACGTGCCAGTGACTTGTCCTGCGTCCGGAACAACGCGTTGTACCGCCACTGCTTGCCGGGAACGTCGCAGTAGCCATTGGTGTCGCCGAACGCCATCAACACCTGGTTGTTACTGGGATCGCCGTTGTCCCACATGATCCCGAGATCGGTCCCGGTGATGGCGAACCGCTCGATGGTCTTGTTCGGACTGTCGGGCCCGGTGACCCAGCCGACCAGGGACGTGCCCGCGGGCCCACTGGGCGCCGCGGCAGCCGCCGCGGGAGCCGGCGCGGGCTG
>NZ_JBYVYK010000081.1:0-14512 GCF_058148405.1 Mycobacterium sp. DHQP2018-32-09
GGCGGCGGTCGCACCCGCGGCCGCCGCCGCACCGCCGCCGCGGGGCACGGCGCCGATGCGCGCCGGCACCACACTGGCGGTGCTGCACGGTTCCAACCTCGGGACCGGCCGCGCGCTGGCCAAGCAACTCGCCGAAGAGGCGACCGACCTGGGCTGCGTCGCCACCGTGGGGCCGTTGGACGGCGCCACGGGCGGTCTGCCCGAGGCCGACGTCGTCCTGATCATCGCCTCGTCGTACAACGGCCAGCCCACCGACGACTCGCGCGACTTCTACGCCTGGCTGCTGGACCAGGACACCACCCTGGGCGGCACCCCGTCGTACGCCGTTCTCGGTGTCGGCGACCACAACTGGGCCGACACCTATCAGGCGGTGCCGAAGCGCATCGACGAGCGGCTCGCCGAACTCGGCGGGCAGGCCCTGGTGCCGCGGGCCGCCGCCGACACCTCGGGCGACATGACCGGGGCGGTCGAGGAGTTCTCCACCGCGCTGTGGGCGGCCGTGGCGCAGCGGTACGGAGATCCCGACGCGGTGCCGGTGGCCGACCGCGACCAGCCGCTGTACGACCTGCGCGTCGTCGCCGGCCCGCTGACCAGTGCCATCGACTCGAGGTTTGCGGTGACCCCCATGGTGGTCACCGAGAACACCGAGTTGGTGAGCGCCGACAACTCGCTGGGCCAGGCGAAACACTATGTCCGCGTCGATCTTCCAGACGGCGTCGAGTATCACACCGGCGATCACCTGACGGTGTTGGCCGACAATCCGCCGGAACTCGTGGAGACGGTACTGGAACTGTTGAACATCGACGGCGCACTGCGGTTGTCGATCAACCCGCGCCGCAGTTCCCGACGGCTCATCGCCCTGGACCGCGAAGTGAGCGTGCGCGAACTCCTCACGCACTTCGTGGAACTCCGCAAGCCGGCGACGCGCAGTCAACTGCGTCGGCTCGCCGCGTGCAATCCGTGCGAGCCCGAGCGGGTGCGGCTGGAGGAACTCGCCGATGCCGCCGAGCCGTGCGTACTCAGTCCCCTTGAGTTGCTGCTGGAGTTCCGGGCGTGCGCGGTGACCGGCGCCGAACTGCTGGAGATGCTGGAACCCATGACGCCGCGGCACTATTCGATCGCATCGTCCTCGCTGCTGTCCCCTCGGAACGTGGCGCTGATCGTCAGCGTGCTCGACGTACCCGCCCGGTCTGGTCACGGCGTGTTTCGCGGTGTGGCGTCGAACCACCTCGCCGGGGTGGTCCCGGGAACCCGGGTGCGCGCGCGGGTCGACCCGGCTCGGCAGGCCTTCCGGGCGGGCGCCGACCCGGAGCGGAACGTGATCCTGGTCAGCGCCGGCACCGGCGTCGCGCCGTTCTGCGGCTTCCTCGGCGATCGGCTCGCCGCGCAGCGCAGCGGCTCCCCGTTCGCTCCGGCGCTGTGCTTCTTCGGCGTCCGGGACCCCGAGGTGGACTACGTCTTTCGCGACAGGTTCGAAGAGGCCGAGGAGGAGGGCATCGTGCGGATGCGGCCGGCCTTCTCGCGGGCACCGGTCGACGGGGTGCGTTACGTGCAAGACCGCATCGCCGCGGACGCCGACGACGTCTGGGAGTTGCTCGGCGATCCGGCCAAGGACGCACACGTCTACGTCTGCGGCGACGGAGCCAGGATGGCGCCGGCGGTGCGGCAGGCATTCCTCGATATCTACCGTGCGCGCACCGGCGCCGACGAGAGCGCCGCCCGCGACTGGTTGATCGGCCTGGTCGACTCCGATCACTACGTGGAGGACGTGTGGGCCGGCTGACGCCGTCGCGCTCCCCTAGGCAGGATCGGTGAAGACCGGCTTCTCCCCGGACATTCCGGCCATCACGGCGGCGATCTGATTGGGCTTGCCGATCAGTCCCAACTGCAGGTCGGACTCACGCCGCAGCGCGGCCGCGGCGTCGGCGCCCACCCAGGTGTCGTCGTAGAGGCGCTTGGCGGCGCGTACCGCATCGGGCGACTTGCCGGCGATCTCGGCGGCCAGCGCGTGCGCGGCGGCCAGGGGCTCCTCGGCAGTCCGGGTGACCAGTCCGAGCGAGGCCGCCTCGGCGCCGGAGACGATGCGTCCGGTGAAGGTCAGCTCCTTGGCCACGTCGATGGGTAGCAGGCGGGGAAGTGTCTGCGTGATGCCCATGTCGGGCACCAGACCCCACTTGATCTCCATGATCGACAGTTTGGCGTCAGGGGCGGCGATGCGGATGTCGGCGCCCAGCGCGATCTGCAGTCCCCCACCAAAGCAGTTGCCGTGGATCGCGGCGACGACGGGGGCGGGCACCTGCGACCAGTCGTAGCTGACGCGCTGCGCGACGTTGGCGATGCGGTCGGCGTCGCGGCGCAGGAGCACGTCGGTACCGCCCTCGGTGGTCATGAAGCTCGCGACGTCCAGACCCGAGCAGAAGCTCTTGCCCTCGCCGTGCAGCACCACAGCCCGCACGCGGGGGTCGTCGGCAAGTCGGGCTGCGGCGTCCGTGAGCCCTTCGAACATCCCGCGGTCCAGCGCGTTGTGCTTGTCCCCGCGCACCATGGTCACCGTCGCCACGCCGGCGGCATCGACGTCGACGCGCACTCTGTCTTCACTCATGCATGGGAACCTACGCGCAGTTGGTCACCGGGGGATGCGCGGTAGCGGCGGGTCGTTCCGAGCCCGCCGCCGGCGCCACCGCCGGCCGAGGCGCAGCCGGTCACAACGTGTCGGCCAGCGCCCGCCCGGCGGCGCGCCCCGAGAAGATGCAGCCGCCCAGGAAGGTGCCCTCCAAGGCGTTGTAGCCGTGCACCCCGCCGCCGCCGAATCCGGCGACCTCGCCGGCGGCGTACAGGCCGGGGATGGGCTTGCCGTCCAGGCCGATGGCTCGCGAGGCCAGGTCGGTCTGGATGCCGCCCAACGTCTTTCGGGTCAGGACGTGCAGTTTGACGCCGATGAGGGGCCCGGCGTCGGGGTCGAGGATGCGGTGGGGTGCGGCAGTCCGGCCGATCCGGTCCCCGAGCGACCGTCGCGAGTTGCGGATGCCCTGGATCTGCGCGTCCTTGCTGAAGGGGTTCGCCAGCTGCAGGTCGCGCGCGACGATCTGGCGGCGGATCTCGATGGGGTCCAACAGTGGTTCGTCGGTGAGGGCGTTCATGCGCGCCACCAGTTCGTCGAGGTTGCGCGCGACGACGAAGTCGACGCCGCGGTCCTTGAACGCCTCGATGGGTGTCGGGGCGCCCTTGGTGAACAACCGCTCCTTCAGGAAGGCCTTCTTGCTCTTGGACGTGATGTCGGGGTTCTGCTCGGAACCCGACAGCGCGAACTCCTTCTCGATGATCTTCTGGGTGAGGATGAACCAGGAGTGGTCGTACTGCGCGATGTCGGGGGTGGTGCGGAGATGACGGAGCGTGCCGAGGGTGTCGTAACCGGGCAGGAAGGGTTGCGGCAGTCGACGTCCGAGGGCGTCGAACCACATCGAGGAGGGGCCGGGCAGGATGCGGATGGCGTGATTGGGCCAGATGGGGTTCCAGTTCACGACGCCCTCGGTGTAGTGCCACATGCGATCTCGGTTGACCAGCCGGACCCCCGAGTCGGCGGCGATGTCGAGCATGCGGCCGTCGACGTGGGCCGGTACGCCGGTGATCATCGTGCGTGGCGGTGTGCCCATGCGCTGGGGCCAGTAGCGGCGCACGATGTCGTGATTGGCCCCGATGCCGCCGGTGGTGATCACCACCGCGGATGCCGCCAACTCGAACTCCCCCACCACGTCGCGATTCGAGGTGGCTCCCCGGACCGCGTCGTCGGGTGCGAGGGTCACCCCGCGGACGCCGGTGACGGCACCGTCGGTGAACACCAGTTCGTCGACGCGGTGGCGGTGCCGGAACGTCACCAGACCGCGCTCGGCGGCGTGCAGGGCCGAGTCGACGAAGGGGCCGACGACGCCGGTGCCGGTCCCCCAACTCACGTGGAAGCGCGGCACCGAGTTGCCGTGCCCGGTGGCGCTGAGGTCGCCGCGCTCGGCCCAGCCGACGGTGGGCAGGAAGGTGATCCCGTGGTCGGCGAGGTAGGCGCGCTTCTCGCCCGCCGCGAACTCGACGTACGCGCGTGCCCACTTGCCGGCCCAGACGTCTTCGTCGTCGAGGCGGTCGAAGGCCGCGCTGCCCTGCCAGTCGTTCCAGGCGAGGTCGAACGAGTCCTTGATGCCCATCTTGCGCTGTTCGGGGCTGTCCACCAGGAAGATGCCACCGAACGACCAGAACGCCTGGCCGCCGAGGTTGGCGGCGTTCTCCTGGTCCACCAGGATGACGGTCTTGCCGCGGCGGGTGAGTTCGTGTGTGGCGACCAGTCCGGCCAGCCCCGCTCCCACCACGATGACGTCAGCGTTCACTGGAACTCCTCGCAGATTCCGATCCCCGTGGGCATCCGCCACGTTAGTGCCTCGCCGGCGGCGGCCAGAAGGCCGACGTGTGGCCGGCTGCCCCTTCGAGCCCTTGACCTACTCGATGCGAACGTGAACGTGGGCGTTTGCGGCGGTTGGCAGAGTTGGCCGCATCCGACCAGGATTCACAGACCCAAGTCCTCCGCCAACGCGCGAACGCGGCGTTCGATGTCGTCTCGAATCGGACGAACGGTGTCGATGCCTTGGCCTGCCGGGTCGGCCAGTTCCCAGTTTTCGTAACGCTTGCCGGGAATGTAGGGACATTCGTCGCCGCATCCCATCGTGACGACGACGTGGACGGCGTCGAGGTCGTCCAGGGTCCAGCGACGGGGTTGTTCCCCTGCGATGTCGATGCCCTTCTCGGCCATTGCGGCGATGGCGGCGGGGTTGACCTCGGTTGCGGGTTCGGAGCCGCCCGAGTAGACGGTGGCGCGGTTTCCGGCCAGGTGTTTGAGGAACCCCATGGCCATCTGTGACCGTCCGGCGTTGTGGGTGCACAGGAACAGCACGGCGGGGTGCGTGTCAGTCATCGCGGGAGGCCTCGTGCATCGAGCGGGTGGGGGCGTTCGCGAATCGTTTCCGTAGGTGGAGGGACACGTAGACGAGCGCGACGAGTACGGGCACTTCGATCAGTGGGCCGACGACTCCTGCCAGCGCTTGGCCCGAGGTAGCCCCGTAGGTGGCGATGGCGACGGCGATGGCGAGTTCGAAGTTGTTGCCCGCGGCGGTGAACGCCAGCGTCGTGGTGCGTTGGTAGCCGAGGCCGAGGGCTGCGCCCAAGACGTAGCCGCCGCCCCACATCACGGCGAAGTAGACCAGCAGGGGAACGGCGATGCGGACCACGTCGAGCGGGCGACTGGTGATCTGTTCCCCCTGTAGGGCGAAGAGGACGACGATGGTGAACAGCAGCCCGTAGAGCGCCCACGGTCCGACCTTCGGCAGGAAGCGGGTTTCGTACCAGGACCGGCCCTTGGCCCTCTCGCCCAGGCGTCGGGACAGGTAGCCCGCCAGCAGCGGGATGCCGAGGAAGATGAGCACCGACTGAGCGATCTGCCACGGCGAGGTCGTGATGGTCGCCGTTTGCAGTCCCAGCCAGCCCGGCAGCACCGAGAGGTAGAACCAGCCCAGGACGGCGAACATCAACACCTGAAACAGGGAGTTGAGCGCGACCAGCACGGCGGCGGCCTCGCGGTCGCCGCAGGCGAGGTCGTTCCAGATGATGACCATGGCAATACAGCGGGCCAGGCCGACGATGATGAGGCCGGTGCGGTACTCGGGGAGGTCGGGCACCAGGAGCCACGCGAGGGCGAACATGAGCGCGGGACCGATGATCCAGTTCAGGACAAGGGAACTGACCAGGAGCTTGCGGTCGCTGGTGACCGTGTCGAGCCGGTCGTAACGCACCTTGGCCAAGACCGGATACATCATGACGAGCAGGCCGAGTGCGATGGGCACCGAGATGCCGTGCAGTTGCACGCCGTTGAGCGCGACGTTGATTCCGGGGACGAGACGGCCCAACAGCAGACCGGCGACCATTGCCAGGCCGATCCACACCGGGAGGTATCGGTCGAGCGTCGAGAGCTTGCCGACGACGATCGACTCTTCGGCGTCGTTCACCACCGTGTCACGCCTTCGGAGGCGCGTCACCGGCGCAGCACGTTCCCGTTTCGCTGCCGTCGTCGTCCAATGCCGCCGAGTTGGTCCCGAACGTATCGGAGTCGGCCAAGACGGTGTAGACCTCCCACTTCTCGCCTCCGGGCCCGGTGACCCACACCTTGTCCTGGGTGGCGAAACAGCAGGTCGTCCCGATCTCCTCGGCGGTGAACATGCCCTCGTTGGTCAGCCGCCCGATCTCGGAGTGAACGGCTTGGCTGGATTCGACTTCCACCCCGAGGTGGTTGAGCGTGCCGCCTTGGCCGGGGTTTTCGATCAGAACCAGCTTCAACGGTGGCTGGGCGACCGCGAAGTTGGCGTATCCCGGCTTCACCTTCGCAGGCGCGGTGTTGAACAGCGTGGAGTAGAACGCGATGGCCTGGTCGAGATCGTCGACGTTCAGGGCGAGTTGAACGCGGGACACGAGGCACCCCCTTACCTTTGCGGCTTATGTCGAATTACTGGCAGCGCCAATCCTGCCACCTCTTCGACGTTTGTCAACAAGGTATGGCACCATGGCCAGGTGCCCAAGACGCTGCCCGAGGTCGACGTGTCCGCGCCGGTGCGTTGCTCACCCGTCGCGGCGGGCCCCGTCGGCGATGACGCGGCATTGGAGATTGCCCTGCGCCTCAAGGCCTTGGCGGACCCGGTCAGGGTCAAGCTGATGTCGCTGCTGTTCAGCAGCAGCGCCGGTCAAGAGTGCAGTTGCGATCTGGCAGCAGCGGTGGGACTCGCGGAATCGACGCTCAGCCACCACCTGTCACAGTTGCGCCGAGCGGGTTTCGTCGAGTCGGAACGGCGGGGCATGAACGTCTACCACCGCGCCCGCCACGAGTCCCTCACTGCACTGTGTTCGGTCCTGGACCCGACCTGCTGTCGCTGAGTCATTCGTCGGAGTCGACGGCCGGCACGCGGTAAGCATCGACGCTGCTCCACGTGACTTCGGACCACTTCGGACCGCTTCGGACCGCTTCGGCAGCCCGGCGGTCAGCACTGCCGCTGACCTGATCAAACTCTGTGGAGCTAAGGGGAATCGAACCCCTGACCTACTCGATGCGAACGAGTCGCGCTACCAACTGCGCCATAGCCCCTAGTGCCGGTACAGGTTATCAGTCACTCGTCCCAGCGCGAAAACGAGTGGTTACTGACCCGCCGCGCGCGGCAGGTCGTAGCTCCTGCCGAACGACGTGTACTCCAGATGCTCGAAGATGGGGTCCTCGTCGTCGATCTCCAGCACCGCGGCTCCCGGGCGCCGGAGACGGGAAGGGACGACGTCGAACTCCTGGTCGTTGGTGTTCTCCACCCCCAGCCTCGACCGGGCCATGCGCTGCGCGCGACGCCGCCGCAGCTGCTCCTCGATGCGCGTCTGCCGACGCAGGTATGCCAGGTAGAGCACGGTGACCGCACCCACCGCACCGCACGCCCACCACAGCGCAGGCGCCACTAGGAAGGCGGCCACGCCCGACACCAGCAGCAGCGCCGCCATGGTCATCAGCATCCGCTTGCGGAACGCGAACTTGCGCTCGCGCACGGCCGCCGCCGCCTTGCTCTCGTAGGGCGTCCGCCGCGAGGCGGCCTTGGGTTCGGGGGCCTCGGGGGCCTCCAGGCCCGACGAATCGTCGACGTACTCGTAGTCATGGTCGGTGCCGTCGGTGTCGTCGGTGTCGGTGCGGGTGTGGGTGTCGGTGTCCTTGTCCTTGCCCTTGTTCTCGACCGTGTCAACGTCCTCGGCTGCGGCGCGGGGAGCCTCGGGCGCTGCGGCCGCCGGCGCCGGGGCGCCGTCGTCGCCGAAGTCGGCCTCGTCGACGGTGCGGATGGCCGCGGTCGCCGGACCCGCCTCGAAGATCGGCTCGGGCCGGGGTGCGCTTGCGGGCTCGTCGACCCACGCCGGCGACTGCGTCTCGAAGTCCAACGGCAGCTGCGGATCCCCGGCCTTCCCGACGACCGGTTCCGGTGTGCCGACGGGCAGTGCGCCGGAATCCATCTCGACGACGTCGACGTCCAGGTAGTCGGGCTCGTCGACGGCCGCGCTCTGGGCCAGCACGACGGTCTTGCGCGGCTTGGTGACGCTGTCATCACCGTCGAAGCCGTCGACGCCGTCCAAGCCGTCGAAGCCGTCTACGTCCTCGTCGAAGTCGTCGCGTTCGTGGCGCCAGTCGGGGTCGCTGTGGTGGCCGGCGGCCGGGCCGCGGCGGCGCAATCGCTGGGCCGCGCGGCCGGACGTGTTGAGCACGCGGGTCGCCAGGGCGACGTCACTGGTCCGACGGACGGTGTCGCGCTTGCTGATGAGCATGGGAACCAGCACGAACAGCCACAGCACGACGAGGGAGATCCACAGGAGGGATTGGGGGATGCTTGGCATGGTGGCCGGCTCCTTTCCCCTTCAGGCTAGGTCTGTCGACCAGCGCATCGGGGGTGACGCGCCGAGGTCAATTACACACCTGTAATTCACCTCTTACAAGCACATTCGTCCCATATGTCACATCTGCAACAACATTCACGCCCAGCTCGCGCGACCCGACCTCACCAGCGCCGAGGCCACCGACCCCCGGAGTTCCTCGACCGTCACGGCCACCAGCAGATGATCGCGCCACGCACCGTCGACCTCCAGGTATCGCCGCAGCAGGCCCTCCTCGCGGAACCCGGCCTTGGCCAGCACCCGCCGACTCGGCGCGTTCTCGGGTCGCACCGTCGCCTCGATGCGGTGCAGCATCACCGGGCCGAAGCCGTGATCCATCCCCAGCGCCAAGGCCGCCGTCGCGATCCCCCGCCCGGTGAGTTCACTGGCCACCCAGTAGCCGATCCACGCCGACCGCAACGCCCCGTGCGTGACGTTGCCCAGCGTGAGCTGCCCACTGAACTCGCCGTCCACCTCGATCGCGAAGGGCAGCATCCGACCCTTGCGGGCCTCCGCCCGCAGTCCCGAACACACCGATGGCCACGACGTGATGGCATGTCGCGCTTCCCAATTCAGCTCGGCCACCGGCTCCCAGGGTTCCAGGTGGGCCCGGTCGGCGAGTCGCAGGTGACTCCACGCCGCGGCGTCGCGCATGCGCACCGGCCGCAACCGCACCAATCCCCCGGGGACGCGCAGAGGGCCTGCCGCCTGTGGCCAGCCGGGGTGCACGCCCGTCGACCGGAACGGGCTCACGGTCGGTCCATCGCGTGCGCCTTGGCCGTCACTCAGCCGCGCTGCGCAAGGAAGGCGACGTCGACCGTTTCCCCGGTGCGCACCTCCTGGGTCTCCGTCGGAACCATCACCAGACAGTTCGCCTCGGCCAGCGTCGCCAGCAGATGCGACGAGGCGCCCGGCGCACCGCCGAGAGCCTGCACCAGATACTCGCCGGTGTCCTGGTCGCGCATCAGCTGGCCGCGCAGGAAGCCCTTGCGCCCCGCCACCGACGAAATCGGCGACAACGTGCGCGCCGGCACGACACGCCGGAGCGGCTGCCGCTTCCCCAGCGACATGCGGATCAGCGGTCGCACCATCACCTCGAACACCACCAGCGCGCTCACCGGGTTGGCCGGGAGGAGGAACACCGGCACCCCGTCGCGTCCGAGCTGCCCGAACCCCTGCACCGAGCCGGGGTGCATCGCGATCCGGGTCACCTCCATCTCCCCCAGATCCGACAGCACCGAGCGCACGGCCTCGGCCGCCATGCCGCCGACGCCGCCCGCGATCACCACGACCTCGGCCCGATTCAACTGTCCCTCGACGACGTCGCGCAGCGCCTTGGGGTCACTGGTGTCGACGATGCCCACGCGGTTGACCTCCGCACCCGCGTCCCGACCCGCCGCCGCCAGGGCGTAGGAGTTCACGTCGTAGACCTGGCCGTTCCCCGGCGTCCGGGAGATGTCGACGAGTTCCCCGCCCACGCACATCACCGACAACCGCGGCCGCGGATGCACCAACACGCGTTCGCGCCCCACCGCCGCCAACAGTCCCACCTGTGCCGCACCGATGATGGTGCCGGCCCGGACCGCCACGTCGCCGGGCTGCACGTCGTCACCCGTGCGACGCACGTACGCCCCCGAACGCACCCCGCGCAGCACCCGGACCCGGGAATCGCCGCCGTCGGTCCACCGCAGTGGCAGCACCGCATCGGCAAGCGTCGGCATGGGCGCTCCGGTCTGCACGCGCGCGGCCTGCCGCGGCTGCAGCCGACTCGGCGTGCGAGCCCCGGCCTCGATGAGCCCCATCACGGGGAGGCTGATGTCCCCGCCACGCTCACCGTCGTCACCGGCCTCCGCACCGAGGACGTCGACGCTGCGCACCGCGTAGCCGTCGATGGCCGCCTGGTCGAAACCCGGCAGCGGACGTTCGGTGACCACCTCTTCTGCGCACATCAGTCCCTGCGCCTCGGCGATCGCGACCTTCACCGGCCTGGGCGCCACCGCAGCAGCCGCCACTCGAGCCTGCTGCTCCTCAACCGACCGCAACGTGCGCCTTTCTGCTTCCCGATCCGTCACGGGCCCGTCGCGCACACCGTGCGCCCTGCGTGTCAGCGCTCGGACAGACCCAACCGTTCGACCAACCAGCGCCGCAATTCGGGGCCGTAGTCGTCACGCTCCAACGCAAAGTCAACCGCAGCCTTCAGGTAGCCGCCGGGATTTCCCAAGTCGTGTCGAGAACCGCGGTGCACCACGACGTGCACCGGGTGGCCCTCCGAGATGAGCAGGGCGATGGCATCGGTGAGCTGGATCTCGCCACCGACGCCCTTCTGCACCCGGCGCAACGCGTCGAAGATCGCCCGGTCCAGCACGTAGCGCCCCGCCGCCGCATACGGCGACGGCGCGTCCTCGGCCTTGGGCTTCTCGACCATGCCGTTGACCTTGAGCACGTTCGGGTTCGCCGCGTCGGGCACCACCTCGACGTCGAACACGCCGTAGGCGCTGATCTCGTCGCCCGGCACCTCGATGGCGCACAGCACCGAGCCACCGCGCTTGGCGCGCACCTTCGACATGGTCTCCAGCACTCCCGTGGGCAGCACCAGGTCGTCGGGCAGCAGCACGGCGATGGCGTCCTCGTCGGGCTCCAGCACCTCTTCGACGCAGCTGACGGCGTGACCCAGCCCCAGCGGCTCGGCCTGCACGACGGACTCGACCTTGATCAGAGCCGGTGCGCGACGGACCTTTTCGAGCATCAGCTGCTTGCCCCGCGCCTCCAGCGTGCCCTCGAGCACCAGGTCCTCCACGAAGTGCGCCACCACGCCGTCCTTGCCCTCGGACGTCACGATGATGAGGCGTTCCCCGCCGGCTTCGGCGGCCTCGGCGGCCACCAGCTCGATCCCCGGCGTGTCGACGACCGGCAGGAGTTCCTTGGGCACCGTCTTGGTGGCAGGGAGGAAGCGCGTTCCCAGTCCCGCGGCGGGCACGACCGCCGTGCGAGGAATGCGCACCTGAGCCTGTGTCGTCATCGTTCACACGATAATGCCCTTTGCCAACGGCCTCCCCCCGAGTCCTCGAGATTGTGGCGGGCACCCGCACGGTGCGACGCTGAGCCGCGTGGAACCAGCCAACGGCGCAGCCCCACCGACGAAGGGCGAGCTGCGGGCCGCCGTCGTCCGCGCCCGCCGCGCAGTACCGCCGCAGCGCCGCGCCGACGAGGCCGCCGCACTGCGGCGCGGCCTGTGCGCGGCAGTGGACCCCCACGACGTGGTCTGCGCGTACGTGCCGGTGGGGTCGGAGCCGGGCTCGATCGACGCCCTCGACGAGCTGCTGCGGATGGGAGTGCGGGTGCTGCTTCCGGTGGCCCGCGAGGAAGCCGGCGGTCCGGTGCCGTTGAGGTGGGGCGAGTACCGGCCGGGCACCCTGGTCGACGCCCGCTTCGGCCTGCGCGAACCCGCGGCGCCGCACCTGCCGCCTACCGAGATCGGCGAGGCCACCGTGATCGTGGTGCCTGCCCTGGCCGTGGACCGGGCAGGCGTGCGGCTGGGGCGCGGCGCCGGCTTCTACGACCGCTCGCTGCCGCTGGCGGACCCGGCGGCGCGGCTGGTGGCGGTGGTGCGCGACGAGGAGCTGCTCGACGCGGTGCCCGGCGAACCGCACGACGTCGCGATGACCCATGCGCTCACCCCCGGCGGCGGGCTGATCGTCCTGGCGCGCTAGCGACGGCGGACGCTGCGCCGGGAATCACCCGGGGCCCGTAGCGGTTCTAGCACTTGCACCGGTAGAGTGCTAAACCAGTGTGACCATCCCCGGAGGTTCTCGTGCCGACCTATTCCTATGCGTGTACCGCATGCGACAACCGCTTCGACGCGGTGCAGGCGTTCAGCGATGACGCGCTGACCACCTGCCCCAAGTGCGACGGACGGCTCCGCAAGCTGTTCGGCTCGGTCGGGGTGGTGTTCAAGGGCAGCGGCTTCTACCGCACCGACAGCCGCGACTCGTCCAAGAGTTCCACGGCGAGCAATGGGTCGGCCAAGAGCGAGTCCTCCGCGTCGTCCTCGGACTCGTCCAGCAGTTCCTCGTCCGCCGGTTCGTCGAGTTCCTCGTCGGGTGGGTCGTCGTCGAGCGGATCGTCGTCGAGTTCCTCGTCGAGCGCCCCGGCCACCACCTCCAGCTAGGAGTCCGGCCGAGAGTTGTCCACAGGCCTGCAGGCGCGGGGCTGTGCCGGACCCCGTGCGCGATCTAGCGTGACGCCATGGGGGATTCACTCGCGCCGAGTCCGTGGAGTCGGGTGCTGTCGTTGCGTCCGGACTGGACCAGGACCGTTGCCGCGCGGCGGGCCGCCGCCGGGGCGCTGGTGCTGTTGGCCGCCGTCGCGGCATTGCGGCCCGATCCGTCCGACGGCGCCGTCGCCGTCCTGATCGCGACGCGAGACCTGTCCCCCGGCGTGACACTCACCGCCGACGACGTCCGCCTCGAATCCCGTTCGGCGACGACCATTCCCGACGGTGCGCAGACGAATGCCGGGGAAGTGGAGGGGCTGATGGTCGCCGGGCCCACCCGCCGCGGCGAGGTGCTCACCGACGTGCGGCTGCTGACCCCACGACTCACCGACGCCGCGGTGGGACCCGATGCCCGCGTGGTCGCCATCAACCTGGCCGATGCTGCCTTGCTCGACCTGTTACGGCCGGGCGACGTCGTCGACGTGCTGGCCGCGAATTCCGTTGCCCCAGGCGTCGATTCGGTCGACACACCGCGCGTCATCGCCAGCGACGCGGTGGTGGTCATGGTGTCGCAGCCGGCCCAGTCCCCAACCGCCGGGGATCAGCGAGTGGTGTTGGTGGCGCTGCCCGCCCGGGCCGCTACCGAGGTCGCGGGCGCATCGCTCGTGCAGGCGGTGACCCTCACCATGCGGTGACGCGTCAGCCCGCGGGCGCCGGCGGGGCGGCCGGGATCGCCGCAGGGTGCCCGGCGATCGCGTCGAGCACCATGTCCGCCAGTTCCTCCGGGCTCGATGTCGGAGCCGGCTCCTCCGGGCCCGACGTCGGCCCCGGCGGCGGAGGTGGGACCGCGGGTTCGGCGGCGGCCGACGGTGCCGTCGCGATCACCGCCAGCGCGAGGAACGCCGCAGCAGCGGCCGAGGTGACTCGAGTGGCACCCATCAGTCGGATTCCCTCCATGTCCTTCCTGGTTCGCCCTTCCTGGTTCGCCCTTCCTGGTTCGCGACGCGAAGCTAGCACGGTACCGAAGGCACCGTGGCCCTGCCGGGTTTACCGTGTCACTTGCCGACCGTCGCATTCATGGAAGGGGATCCGCACGTGTTGAAGGGATTCAAGGAGTTTCTCGCTCGGGGCAACATCGTCGACCTCTCGGTCGCGGTGGTCATCGGTACCGCATTCACCGGACTGGTCACGAAGTTCACCGACAGCATCATCCAGCCACTGATCAACCGCATCGGCGCGGGCGCACAATCCGATTACGGCGTCTTGAAGATCAACATCGGGGGCAACCAGACGATCGATCTCAACGTCCTGCTCTCGGCCGCGATCAACTTCGTCCTCGTCGCCGCCGTCGTGTACTTCTTCGTCGTCGTGCCCTACAACCGGCTGCGCAAGAAGGGCGAGGTGGAACAAGCCCAGGACACCGAGTTGAGCCTGCTCACCGAGATCCGCAATCTGCTGGCCGATCAGGGCGACGGCAAGCACGTCACCGCCGCCCCCGGCACCGGCCCCAGCCCGGACACCGCGACGTTCACCAGCGCGGACCGCACCGACAAGGACGCGGCGAAGGACACCTGAGGCGCCACACCGCCGTCACGTGAAGACAGCCCCCCGGCCGTGCGGCCGGGGGGCTGTCTGCTGGTCGAGCTGGAACCTAGTTCATGTTCCAGGGTTCGCCGTAGGTGGTGACCGAGTCACCGGTGCTGGAGATCAGGCGAGCGAACGGACGCAGCAACACGCCACCGGCCGCACCGGTCACCGTGCCATGAGCGTTGGACACCGCCACCGCACCATCGGGACCCTTGACGTCCACCGAGAACGTCGCCA
>NZ_JBYVYK010000082.1:0-13076 GCF_058148405.1 Mycobacterium sp. DHQP2018-32-09
GCGCGGGCACGGCGGTCGCCGTCGGGCCGGGGGCCGGCGGCGCGGGCACCGGAACGACCGGTTCCGCCAGTGCCGGGGCGGCCAGGCACAGCGCCGCGAACAGACCAGACGCGCCGCACACTGCGGCCGTCAGAAACCTACGTGCGTCGTCAACCATCACGGGGCCTCTCGAGGTGTTACGTCAGGGACTCATGTTAAGCGAATGTCGCTACCCATGACTTCGCAATCACCCGCGATTCGTTACCGGTGCGCATCGACCGGCCCGCGCAGCCGCCGGGCGACGGGACCGGAACACGTTCCACTTGCCACTTTGGTCAACCCGCCGCGAGGCCGCTGCCTGTAGTGCAACGATGCGGATACGCCACTAGATCGCCTCGTGTCAGGAGGGCCGCGCATGGCCAGTCCGAACCTCCCTCCCGGTTTCGACTTCACCGACCCGGACGTCTACTCGCAGCGCCTGCCGGTCGAGGAGTTCGCCGAGATGCGGCGCGTCGCGCCCATCTGGTGGAACGAGCAGCCCGACGGCGTCGGCGGTTTCGGCGACGGCGGCTTCTGGGTGGTGACCAAGCACCGCGACGTCAAGGAGGTGTCCCGGCGCAGCGACGTCTTCTCCAGCCTCGAGAAGACCGCGCTGCCCCGGTACGCCGACGGCACCGTGCAGGCGCAGATCGACACCGGCAAGTTCGTCCTGCTGAACATGGATGCGCCGCACCACACCCACATGCGCAAGATCATCTCGCGGGCCTTCACCCCCCGGGCCATCGAACGACTCCGCGACGACCTGGCCCAGCGCGCCAGGGAGATCGCCGCCAAGGCCGCCGCCGAGGGATCCGGCGACTTCGTGGAGCAGGTGTCGTGCGAACTGCCACTGCAGGCCATCGCGGGGCTCATGGGAGTGCCGCAGGAAGACCGCATGAAGCTGTTCCACTGGTCGAACCAGATGGTCGGCGACATGGATCCCGAGTTCGCCAACAACGACGCCATCAGCGCGTCGGTGGAGCTGATCACCTACGGCATGAAGCTGGCCGCCGAACGGGCCGACACCCCGGGCGAGGACCTGGTCTCCGCACTGGTGCACGCCGACGTGGAGGGGCACAAGCTCTCCGACGACGAACTGGGCTTCTTCGTGGTGCTGCTGGCCGTGGCCGGCAACGAGACCACGCGCAATTCCATCACCCAGGGGATGATGGCGTTCACCGACTTCCCCGACCAGTGGGAGTTGTTCAAACGCGAACGTCCGGCCACCACCGCCGACGAGATCGTGCGGTGGGCGACGCCGGTCACCTCGTTCCAACGCACCGCGCTGCGCGACACCGAACTGTCGGGCGTTCCGATCAAGAAGGGTCAGCGCGTGGTGATGATGTACCGCGCGGCGAACTTCGACGAGGACGTGTTCCACGAGCCCTACCGGTTCGACATCCTGCGCGACCCCAATCCGCACGTCGGGTTCGGCGGTACCGGGGCGCACTACTGCATCGGCACCAGCCTGGCGCGCATGACCATCGATTTGATGTTCAACGCCATCGCCGACGCGATGCCCGACATCACCTCGCTGGCGGCGCCGCAGCGCCTGCGTTCGGGGTGGCTCAACGGCATCAAGCACTGGCAGGTCGACTACACGGGAGCGTCGCACGCGGGGTCCACCCGCCGGCCGGCCGGTCAGGTGCGGGGGTAGTCGAGGATCGACCGCCAATGATCCTCGGGGATCTCGCGATTCGACCGCAGCACCATCGCCAGCCCCACGGCCATGGCGACCCCCAGGAGCCCGAGCCACAACCCGGCGAGCGCGATCGCCACCCACAGCACCGTGGTCAGGCCCGGCCACGGTGACACGATCGCCAGGGCGGGCGCGAAGAAGAACCCCAGCCCGACGTACCACGACGAGCCGGCCCGATCGCATCTGAGCACGGCGTGCAGCCAACGGGGCGCGGGTGAGACGGGATGCGGCACGGGCGCGGGTCTTGCCATGGCTCCTCCTCCGGTCACCTCCCAGCCTCGCCGCCCACGGGTAGCCGCGTCGATTACCCGGCAGGTAGTGGTCTTGGCCGCCGGTCCGCGACACACTGTCGAGGTGACCGCTCCGGCTTGCCCCGCCGTGCCGTTCGGCTCGCTGCTGCGGCAGTGGCGCCGCCGGCGCCGGCTGAGTCAGTTGGAGCTGGCGATCCGCGCCGACGTGTCCTCGCGCCACGTCAGTTTCGTCGAGACGGGCCGCTCGAAGCCCAGTCGAGCGATGGTGCTCAAACTGGCCGACGCGATGGACGTGCCGCCGCGCGACCGCAATCGACTGCTGCTCGCGGCGGGTCTGGCGCCGGCGTACGCCGAGCGTTCACTCGACGATCCGGACATGGCGGGGGTCCGTGACGGACTGCGGCGCGTGTTGGCCGCCTACGAGCCCTACCCGTGCCTGGCCGTCGACCGCGACTGGAACGTGCTGGCCACCAACACCGCGACCACGCTGCTGCTGGCAGGTGTGGCCGATCATCTGCGGCAGACGCCGAACGCCCTGCGGCTCTCGTTGCACCCGGAGGGGTTGGCGCCGCGCATCCGCAATCTGGCGCAGTGGCGCCATCACGTCATCGGGCGACTGCGACGTGAGGTGACCGTCAGCGGCTCGCGCGAGTTGGGGGCGCTGCTCGCCGAGATCGAGGCCTACCCCGGCGGCGCGGAGGCGGTGCCCGATCTGGGCGGCGTGGTGGTGCCCCTGCGGCTGCAGGCCCCCGACGGGGGCGAGTGGGCGTTCCTGAGCACCGTCACCACGTTCGGCACCGCGCTCGACCTCACGGCCGCAGAACTCAGCGTGGAGGCGTTCCTGCCCGCCGACGACGCCACCGCCGCTGCCCTGCGTGCCGCGGCGGCACCCCGCGGCTAGGCCTGGACGACGATGGGGTCGCCCACCGACACGGTGTCGAAGTACCAGGCGGCATTGTCCGGGCTGAGGTTGATGCAGCCGTGACTGACATTCGAGTTACCTTGCGCCCCAACCGACCACGGGGCCGAGTGCACGTACACGCCACCCCAGGTGACCCGGACCGCGTACTCGGCGGTGAGCTTGTAGCCCTCGGGGTCGCTCAGCGGGATGCCGATGGTGCGGGAGTCCATGACGACGCTGCGCTGCTTCTCCAGCGCGGTGAACGTGCCGATGGGTGTGGGGTACTTCGGCTTGCCCATGGACGCCGGCATCTGGCGCGCCACCTCGCCGTCGATGCTGACGGTGAAGGTATGTGCGCTCAGGTCGGCGACGCCGACCACCGCGGAACCCGTCTCGAAGCTGGTCTTGGCGCCGCCCACCGACAGGGCGACGGTGGAGTGCGCGGGCCAGAAGTCCTTGGGCGTGAAGCGCAGTTCGTCGTCGGCGGGCCAGGTGAACTCCCCGCGCGGGGTTCCCGTGGAGAACGTCACGTCGCGTTCGACGGCCGCGCGGTCGGTGACCGGGCCGGCGAAGGTCACCGTGACGGGGTGGGCGACCCCCACGACGTCGCCGGAGGACGGCACGACCTCGGTCACCGGCGGCACCGCGAGGTGGGCCGCGGTGTCGGTGACGGCGGCGTTGCCGACCGCGGCCGGCGCCGCCATCACCCACATCGCCACGGACATCGCCACACCCGATGCGGCAACTAGGCGTCGCACGGTCCTTTGCACGGTTCCTCCCGAGGTCGGCATTCGCTCTCATGGTAGTTCGGCGAAACCGGCCGAAGTGTTAGCCGAGGTGTCGTCACCCGGCCAGGCGGGAGCGGCGCCGCGGTTGCCAACCGGCGCGGGGCACCGCCGCGATCAGGGCCGCGGTGTACTCGGCGGCGGGCCGGGTGAGGACCTGGGTCGTGGGCCCCTGCTCGACCGCCGCGCCCTGTTCCATGACCACGACGCGGTCGGCGATCTGGTTGACCACGGCCAGGTCGTGGGTGATGAACAGGTAGCCGATGGGCCGCTGGTCGCGGATGTCCTTCAGCAGGTTCAAGATCTGCGCCTGGATGGACACGTCCAGGGCCGCCACCGCCTCGTCGAGGATCACCAGCCGGGGGTTGGCCGCCAGGGCGCGGGCGATCGCGACCCGCTGCCGCTGGCCGCCGGAGAGTTCCGACGGCAGCCGACCTTCGAACTCGGTACCCAAGCCCACGTCGTCGAGCAGGGCGCGCACGGCGGCCCGGCGCCCCGGCCCTCGCAGACCGGGCTGATGGATGCCCACCGACGTCGCGATGACGTCGGCGACCCGTTGGCGCGGGTTCAGCGACGAGTACGGGTCCTGGAACACGTACTGCACCTCGCCGGCCCACCGCACGCGGTCGCGGTGCCGCGTGGGCGCCGTGGTGCGTCGTGTCCCGCCGACGGTGATGGTGCCTGCCGTCGGGGTCTCGAGCCCCACGACGAGCTTGGCGACGGTGGTCTTGCCGGACCCGGATTCGCCGACGACGGCCAGGCACTCCCCCTCCGCCACGGTGAAGGCGACGTCGGCGACGGCGACGATGGGGTCGCCACCACGGGTCGGCGACGGATATTCCTTGCGCAGCCCGGAGACCTCGAGCACGGGGGCGGGGGTCATGCCGGCACCTCCGCTGCCGCCGGGGCCGGTACGGTCCGGCCGTAGGTGAGCACCGGCAGCCGCTCGCTGCGGTGGTCGATGCTGGGGCGCGCGCCCAACAGTTCGACGGTGTACGGGTGCCGGGGATCGTCGTAGACGTCGGGTCCCTGTTCCACGATCTCGCCGGCGTACATCACCGCGATGCGGTCGCAGCAGGCCGCGGCGAGCTCGAGGTCGTGGGTGATGAACAGCAGTGCCAGACCGCGACGCTCGCGCTGTTCGGCGATGATGGCGAGCACGTCGGACTGTGCGGTGACGTCGAGCGCGGTGGTGGGTTCGTCGGCCAGCAGCAGTGTGGGTTCGGCCAGCAGCACCGAGGCGATCAGCACGCGCTGCAGCAGACCTCCCGACAGCTGGTGGGGATACTGCCGCATGCGGGTGCCGGCGTTGCGCACGCCGACGTCCCCGAGCAGGGTGACGGCCCGGTCTTCGGCCTCGGCGCGGGGTACGCCGCGCGTGGTGCGCAACGCCTCGGTGAGGAAGTCGCCGACGCGGTGTACCGGGTTGACGTGGGCCCGCGGGTCTTGAAAGATCATCCCGACGTCGTGCCCGCGAAAGCGTTGCAGCCGTTCATCGTTCATGGTCAGCACGTCGGTGCCGTCGTACTCGATGGCACCGCCGACGCGGAAGCCGGCCGGCAACAGGCGCATCACCGCGCGCGTGGTGATCGACTTGCCGGACCCCGATTCGCCGACCAGCGCCACGGCCTCGCCCGCGGCGACGCACAGGTCGACGCCGTGGAGGACGCGCCGGGTCGTGCGCTTGCCGGGTACGTCGACGGTGAGGCCGCGGACGTTCAGCAGCGGTGTGGTCATCGGGGGCTCCTCGAGGTGGCGATGAGGCGATCACCGATCACGGTGACGCACAGGACGATCAGCACGATCAGCGATCCCGCGGCCTGGGACTCGGAGAAGAAGCCCCGCAGCACGCCGTCGAAGCCACTCTTGACCATCGCGCCCAGGTCGGCCGTCGGCGGTTGCACGCCCAGACCCAGGAACGAGATGGCGGCCAGATCGACCACCGCGAACCCGAGTGACGACACCGCTTGCGCGACGACGAGCGGCATCAGGTTGGGCAGCAGCCCTCGGGTGGCGATGGCGAACCCCGGCTGGCCCTGCAGCCACGCCGCCGAGACGTAGGGCAGTCGGCGTTCCCGCAGCGCGGCGCCGCGCACCACGCGGGCGACGTAGGGCACGTAGGCGATCACGAGGCCGGCGACGACGGTGCCGAAGCTGGGGCCGAACAGGGCAACGGCGATGAGGCCGAACACGATTCCCGGAACGGCGAACAGCACGTCGAGCACCCACGAGATCGCGGTGTCGACCCGCCCGCCCCACCAGGCCGCGACCAGCGCCAGCGTCGTGCCGATCACGGTCGAGGCCAGGATCACCAGGCCCGGGCCGGCGAGCGTGAGCCGGGCGCCCCAGATGAGCCGGGACAGGATGTCGCGTCCCAGCGCGTCGGTACCGAACCAGTGCGCAGCACTGGGGTTGCTCAGCACGTTGAGTAGGTCGGGTTCGTTGGGGTCGTAAGGGGCGACGACCGGCGCGAGGACGGCGGCCACGACGACGACGGCGAGGACGACGGCTGCGATGGTGCCGAGCACGCCGAGGCGCTCGGTGACGGCACCGGGGCGCACCCGCGGTGAAGGCCAGGCGAGGCCGGCGGGACGGGACATGGCGTGGCTCACGGGTTGCTCCCCAGGGTGATGCGCGGGTCGATGAACGTGTACAGGACGTCGACGACGGCGTTGACGACGACGAAGCCCAGCACCAGGACCAGGACGACGGCCTGCACCACGGCGAAGTCGCGCTGCAGGATCGCCTTGACCAGCAGTGAGCCCAAACCGTCGATGGCGAAGACGTTCTCGACGACGACGGCGCCGGCGATCAGGGAGGCGACGGTGAGCCCGAGCACCGTGGTGATGGGGATCAGCGCATTGCGCAGGATGTGTCGGCGCACGATGACCGCGGGGGGTAGTGCCCTGGCCCGCGCCGTCTGAACGTGTTCGCGGCCGCGTTCCTCGTCGACCGAGGCGCGGGTGATGCGGGTCAGGTAGCCGATGCTGCCGAGGCTCAGCGCGAGGGCGGGCAACACCAGGTGGTGTACGCGGTCCAGGCCGCCGGTGCCGCTGCCGAATACCGGGAACCAGTTGAGCGCGACGGCGAAGACGCTGATCAGCGCGACGCCGACGACGAACACCGGCGTGGACAGCGCGACGGCGGCCACGGTGGTGATGACCCCGCCGACGGCGCCGCCGCGCAGCGCGGCGATGGTGCCGAAGGTGACGCCTGCGACGGCGATCAGGATCGCGGCGATCACGACGAGCAACGCCGTGGTGCCCACCCGGTGACCGACCATGTCCGACACGTCCTGCCGGTAGACGATGGACTGACCGAGGTCACCGCGCAGCAGGTCCAGTAGCCAGGCCCCGTAGCGGACGTAGAACGGATCGTCGAGGTGGTACTTGGCGGTCACGGCGGCGATCTGCTCGGGGGTGCCGCCCCGCGGTCCGAGGATGAACGACAGCGGGCTCCCGGGGGCGAGGTACAGCAGCCCGAACACCAGGAGCGAGGTGACGAACAGGACCAGCACCAGCCCCCCGAGCCGCTTGAGAACATAACGCAGCAGCGTCATTTCGATGTCACGTCCCTTCCTCCGACCGTCGCCGCCCACGGGTAGTAGAGATAGGCGATCGACGCGGTGGCCCCCGAGATCCTGGCGTTCTGCACCAGGATGGTCGGCAGGTACACCAGCGGCGTCCACGGCAGGTCGGTGGTGACCCGCCGTTGGACGTCGATCACACGCCGGGCGCGGTCGGCCGGGTTCAGCGCGGCGGTGGCGGCGTCCACCTGAGCGCTGACGGCGTCGTATCCCCCGAAGTTGTTGGTCCCTCCGGTGACGAACATGGCGTACGCCTCGAGCGGGTCGGGGAAGTTGCCGTACCAGGTGGTGAAGAACGCGTCGAGACCCTCCCTGGCCGTGGGGTCGTTGTACAGGTTGCCGAATTGCTCGACGGGGATGACGCGGGTGCGGATGTCCAGGCCCAGCTTGCGGCCGGCCGCCTGGATGACGTTGGCGGTCTGTTCGTGGACGGCCGAACTTCCCTGCACGCCAATGGTGATGGGGCCAACGGGGCCGGCCTGGGCGAGCAGGGCCTTGGCCCGCTCGACGTCGGGCGCGGTGCCGTACTCGGCGTACGCGTCGGCGAACCGCTGCTTCTCATAGCCCCAGTAGTCGGGCCCGGCGAGCGTGGGCGCGGCCAGTGCGGCGCCCTGCAGCACCACGCCCGCGATGGCCGTGCGGTCGATCATGGCCGAGAGTGCTTGGCGCACACGAACGTCGGCGAGCGGTCCGCCGGGATTCGCGGTGACCAGGGCGAAGTAGACCAGCGACCTGCCGAAGTCCAGGGTCAGCCCGTCGTCCTTGCGCAGTTGGACGAGCCCGGCGGGCGGCAGGTAGAAGAACTGACCGTCGACGGCGCCGCTGCGCAGGGCGTTGACCGCGGTCGACTCGTCGGCGATGAAGCTGAAGTCGACGTGGGTGGCGCGCGGCCGCAGCGCCGGGTCCCAGTAGTCGTCGTTGCGGGTGATCCGCAGGTCGCGGCCGGGCTGCCAGGCGTCGAACCGGTAGGGGCCCGTGCACATCACGCCGGTCTGGGGCGTGCCGACGTCCGCGCCCGCGCGCTCGGTGAACGCCCGCTGGGTGACCGCACCCGCGGCGGTCGCCATGGCCTGGGCGAACATGGCGTCGGGTTGGGTGAACGTGACCGTGACCTGGTGGGCGCCCGTCGCGGCGACCGACTTCACGTGACCGTAGTAGGTGGCGAAGTACGATCCGTTGTCCGGATTGCGTTGCCGCTCCAGGCTGTAGGCCACGTCGTCGGCGGTCATGGGGGTGCCGTCCCAGAACCTCACGTCGTCGCGCAGCGTGTACACCTGGGTCAGCGCGTCGGGCTGGTCCATGCGCACCGCGAGCCCCGGCGCCGTGGCGAGATCCGGGGTCAGCCGCAGCAGCGACTCGCACATGTTCGCGATGACGGTGTTCTCGGCGTAGTTGAACGAGTGCATGGCGTCCAGCGACAGCGGCTCGTAGGGCAGGTTCCACGTCAGCGTGTCCAGGGTGCCGGAGCCCGCGGGGGTGGTGGTGACCAGCTGGTCCTGGTCGATTGCCGTGCCGTAGGGATTGGCGCCGGGCAGCGAGCACGCGGCGGCCATGACGGCGGCCATGGCGGCGGCCGTCGCGGTGGCCAGGATGGTCCGGATGCGGTGTCGCGAGGGCGATCTCATGCGCGGGCCTCGTCGAGCAGTCGACCCGCCTCGGCGATCACGCGGCCGGCCCGCACGACGCGGGTGGGTGCGGGGCGGTCGACGACGACCTGCGCCAGACTCTCGCCACGGTATTCGACGCGGTCGCCGGGGTCGACGTCGAGGCTGAGCAGCGCGGCGCCTGCGGTGGAGCAGGTGTCGTAGGCGAGTTCGAGGTCGGCGTCGGTCATCGCGTCGGTGCGGTAGGCCAACAGGTGCGCCCGGTCGAGCATGCTCGCGGTGCCGAACGGTGTCCAGGAGTCGCGGATGCCGTCGCTGCCTGCCGCCACGTTGACGCCGCGGGTCCGCAGGAAGCGCACGGGCAGTACGGGGTCACCGCCGAGGGCGCACGTCACCAGCCACGTTCCGGCGGCGGCGAGGTCGTCGGCGATGGCGCGCAGGTCGTCTCCGGTGGCGGCCGCGACGGCGAAGGCGTGGCTGATGGTGACCCGGTCCCCCATGCCCTCGGCGACGCCGCGCGCCGCGATCCGCCGGGTCTGGTCGAGACCGTCGGCGCCGCCGTCGTGCAGGTGCACGTCGACGTCGACACCGTGCTTGGCGGCCAGCCCGAACACCGCGTCGAGGTGGCCGTCCACGTCGTGTTCGAGGCCGCCAGGGTCGATGCCGCCCACCACGTCGGCGCCTTCGGCGAGGGCGGCGTCGAGCAGGTCGAGGGTGCCGGGCGCGGTGAGCAGGCCCTGCTGCGGGAACGCGACGATCTGCACGTCGAGCACGTCGCTCACGCGTGCGGCGGCGGCGCGGACACCGTGGACGTTCGCCAGCCGTTGCGCGGGGCCCACGTCGACGTGTGCGCGCATGGCGCGGGTGCCCGCGGCGATCGCGGTGCGGAACACGTTGAGTGCCCGCTGTTCGACGGACAGGGCGTAGCCGGCCTGGGTCCGGACGTCGTTGTCGATGAACTCCCGCAGGTCGTGTGCCTGCGTGCGCGACAGCCATGGGCCGCCCCAGGAGGACTTGTCGGGATGGACGTGCGCGTCGACCAGGGGTGCCGCAGTGATGGTCGAGGACGTGGCTGCTGCTGCTGACACGGGACCCGCATTTCTCTTCGGCCGCGTCGATGTGCGCGGCGCCACAAAATTTGTCAGATGATATGGTTATCACACCGATCGACGAGAAGGAACACCGATGACGCAGATTTCCCGGGTGTCTCTGGTAGACGCGGTGGTGGCGCGCCTCCGCGACGAGATCCGCGAGGGCCGCTGGCCCGTCGGCAGCAAGATCCCCACAGAGGCGCGCCTGGTCGAGACCTTCGGGGTGAGCCGGCCGTCGGTGCGCGAAGCCGTGCGCTCCCTGGTGCAACTGGGACTACTCGAGACGCGCCAGGGGGACGGCACCTACGTGGTCGCCGAGGACGAGATGACCGTCGCCCTGCAACACGCCCTCGACGCGGCCGACGAGGCGGAGGTCCTCGCCGTGCGCCGCGCGCTCGACGTGCTGGCGGCCAGGGAGGCGGCGCACCGCAGGTCGCAGGCCGACCTCGACGCCCTGCAGTCCGCACTCACCGGGCGCCGCGAGGCCGTCGCGATAGCCGACGTCGAGGCGTTCATCGACCACGACGTCGCCTTCCACCTCGGCATCGCCCGCGCGTCGGCGAACACCCTGCTGTTCGGGCTCTATCAGAGTTTCGAAGCGTCACTGCGGGATTCGGTCCGGCGCACCAATTGCATGGCCGTCGCCGACGATCCTCGTGGCGAGTTCCACGAGCAGCTGTTCGACGCCATCGCCCGACGCGACCACGCCGCGGCCACCAGCGCCGCGCTGAGCGTCCTCGACGACCACGCCAAGCAGCACCCGGGCACCGCGTGACCGCGCACTCGTCATCGCCCCCCGTCGCGCTGCTGATCCGAGATGCGTTGCTGCTGTGCACGTTCGACGAGGCCGACACCGAGATCAGCGGGGGGTGGCTGGCCGTCGACGACGGTGTGATCGTGGGCCTCGGCGGGGCCGGCACCGCGCCGCCGCCGGCACGCCAGACCGTCGACGCCAGTGGATGTCTGGTCCTGCCCGGGTTGGTCAACGCCCACCAGCACCTTTACCAGAACCTCACCCGCTGCTACGCCGCAGGCGCGCAGGCGCAGAACCTCACCGACTGGTTCTGGGCCTACTTCACGGCGTGGGGCCGGCTCGACGCCGACGCGGTGGCCGTGTCCACCACGGTCGGACTGGCCGAGCTGGCGCTCAGCGGATGCACCACCAGCGCCGATCACCTCTACGTGCACCCCGAACCCGAACTCGTCGACGCCGAGATCCGCGCCGCGCTCGACGTGGGTCTGCGGCTGCACGCCGTCCGCGGGTCGATGACGCTCGGCGAGGCCGACGGCGCCATCTGCCCGCCTCGGCTCGTCGAGACCGTCGACGGCGTGCTCGACGACACCCGCAGGCTCGTCGAGCTGTACCACGATCCCGGGCCCGCCGCGTACGTCCGCATCGGCGTCGGACCCAGCACGCTGATGAGCTCGTCGGCCACCGCGATGCGCGAATCCGCGGCCTTCGCCGCGTCGTTCGACCTGCGTCTGCACAGCCACGTGGCCGACGACCCCGACGAGGAGGCGTTCGTCGCCGCCCACTTCGGCGCCCGGCCGCTGCAGGTCTTCGAAGACCTGGGCTGGCTGACCGAGCGGACGTGGTTCGCGCACGTGGTCTACCCGAACCCCGCCGAGATCACCGGGCTGGCGCGCGCCGGTGTCGCCGTGGCCCACTGCCCGAGCATGACCGTGATCGACGGCGGATTGCCCGGCGGTCCCCCGCCGATCCGCGCCATGCTGGACGCCGGGGTACACGTCGGCATCGGATGCGACGGCGCGACGGCCGCCGATCACCAGTCCCTGTGGCTCGAGACGAAGATGGCCATGCTGCTCGGCAGACAGCGGGAGGGCCGCGCCTCGGCGATGACGGCACGCGACGCCCTGCGCATGGCGACGCGGGGCGGCGCCGCGGCGCTGGGCCGCACCGGCGAGATCGGTCAGCTGAGCCTGGGCGCCAACGCCGACGTGTCGGTGTGGCGGATGGACACGCTGCCGTACGCGGGGGTGCTCGACGACGTGGTGTCCGGCCTGATGCACGGCGGCCCGGCGACCGCCTGGCACACCATCGTCGGCGGCCGGTTCGTGGTGCGCGACGGCGAACTGGTCACCGTCGACGTGCCGGAGACGCTGCGCGCCCATCGCCGCGCCGCGCACCGGCTGCAGCACGGCTGATCATCCGGTGCGCGGGCGGACCACCGCCACCAGGGCATAGCCCAGCACCAGGAAGCCGCCGAGCAGCAGCAGGCAGTTGAGCGCGACCGCCTGCGCCCCCACGGTCGCCGGGTCCAGGAAGTAGTAGGGGGCGCGACGCCCCAGCGCGTTGAGAACCAGCAACGCCGCGATGCCGTACGCGGCCGGATAACCAAGCCACAGCAGCGGTTGCCGCCAGCCGACGCCTGTCGCCGCGGGCCGGATCAGCACCCAGTCGGCCAGTGCCAGCGCGGGAACCACGACGTGCAGCAGGAAGTTCGCCGGCGTGTAGCCCATGCTGTGGCCGGTGAGGAACAGGTTCCACACCAGGCCGGCGACCGCGGTGTAGAGCACGACGGCGCCGCGCAGACCGTGGCGCACGTCGGCCGCGGGCGACACCAGGGTCCAGGCGTAGTACGCGGCGGCGAGGACGTTGGCCTGATAGGTGAAGGTGATCAGCCGCCACGCCACGCCGGAGCGCGACGTCAGCTCGACGGCGACGACCGCCCCGACGACCGCGGCGATGATCCCGACGCGCAGCGCCATGCGCAGCGCGTCTCGGGCGACGCCGGGACCGGCGGCACCCGGCGACCTCTCGGCACCCACCTGCGGCTAACCCTGCGGGAGCGAGAAGGGCGGTGAGGACGGCACCAGGGGATCCGGATTGCCGATGCCGAGGCGTTCCTTGATGCGCGTGAGGATGCCGGGCTTCTTCTCCGGTACTGCGGGCACGTACCCCTGGTTGGGCAGCAGCGGGCCCGCGCCCGCAGGCGCCGAGCTGGGAGGCGGCAGTTGCGCTGGCACCTGGTCCACCGGGTGTCCGGCGAACGGCGGGTCGGGCAGGAAGTTCATGGGCGGCGCCGGCGCGGTCTCGGGAACGTCGACGGGCGCCTCGGGCGCGGGTGGGGCGGCCTCGGGTGCCGGCGGCAGCGCCTCGACCGGCACGGCAGGCGCGGC
>NZ_JBYVYK010000083.1:0-12899 GCF_058148405.1 Mycobacterium sp. DHQP2018-32-09
CAGCACGCGGCCACGCCGGCGGCGCCGTGCCAGAAGCCGGGCCGCTCGAGGTAACCGCCGGGCGGGCCCACCGCGACGGCGGGCACCGCCGTCAGTTCGACGGCGCGCGTGTCGCTGTCCGCCATGCCGGCGTTGCGCCACGACGACGGCCGTGGGCGGACGCCCGTGGCGGCGAGATCCACCGCGTACAGGCCGCGCTCACCGTCCGGCCGCCTTGCCGTGAGCAACGCGTGCGTGCAGGTCGTGGCACCGGAGCACCACGCCTTGACGCCGTCCAACACGGTGGCGGCGCCGTCGTCGCGAGCCGTCACCACCGCATCGGGCGCCTCCGCCGCCCAGACTCCCCACAGTTGCCCGGCAGCCGGCGGCGTTCCGTCGAGGTCGGCGAGGATGGCGACGGCGTCGACGTGGGCTTCGGCCAGCCGACCCGCCGTCACGTCACGTTCGGCCAGCGCGGCCAGCTGCTGCCAGCGGCGTGCGGTCTGTCCGCGTCCCGGCAGCGGCAGATCGAGACGGCCGTCGGCGAGCCACCGGCGGACGAGGTCTGCGCTCATGCGGGTTCCCGCGGCTTGCGACGACCCACCGCCCTCAGGTGTGCCGCGAATCCCTGCGGGGCGCGCCCGGTGCGGCGGGCCGACGTGGCCACCGACAGGTCGGCGTCCCGCGTGATGGCGAGGCCGCCGCGCTCGAACCGTCGCACCAGATCGACGTCCTCTCCGGTGGTGAGGTCGCTGAATCCTCCCACATTCCAGTAGCATTCGGCCGCCATGCCCATGTTCGCGCCGTGCACGTGCCGGTGGCCGCCGGGCACCATCTTGGTTCGGTAGGCCTCGACGTAGCGGCGCACGACGTCCCGCGGCAGGTGTCGCCGGTCAGCCAGTCGCACCACGCCCAACACCATGTCGGCCCCGGTCTGGAGTTGGCGTACCAGCCAGTCGTCGTCGACGCGGCTGTCGGCATCGGTGGTGGCGAACCAGACGTCGTCGTCGACGAGACCGTCGGCGCGGTAGCGCTGTCGCGCGTACCGAAAGCCCGCGGCGCGTGCTCCACCGACGCCGTGCTCGTCGACCTCCAGACAGTCGACGTGCGGCCAGGATTCGTCGACCACCCGCCGGGAGTCATCGCTGCAGGCGTCGAGCACGACGACGATGCGGACGGGGCACGGGGCGAGGTCGGCGGCCGCGCTCAGCGCGGTCAGGCACGCGGGTAGCGCCGCGGCCTCGTCGTGGGCGGGGACGACGACCGCGGCCAAGCGTCGATTCATCGGGAGACGGGGACCCGGGCCGGTACGGGCGGCGCCGGCGGTTGCTCGTTCACGGCATCGCATCTACCCGGTGAAGACCGGTCCAAACGGGGTTGTCCGCGGGCGGGACGGGTATGGCGCACGCGGGGCAGATGGAAGGGACGGACATGACGGAACCGAACGTCGAACGCGGCGAGACCGACGTCGAGCAGGACGACAAGGTGGCATCCTCGCGCGCCAACGAGGGCGATGACGGGGAGTACGTGGGCCGCACGACCGCCGACGACGACTTCGACGCGGGCCAGACCGGCGCGGAGGCCCGCAGCGACTGACCGGCAGGCGCGCGGCCGTCGCCGCTCACCCGGCCAGGGCGTCGACGACCGCTGCGCAGAAGGCCGGCAGGTCGTCGGGTGAGCGGCTGGAGATCAGGTTGCCGTCGACGGCCACCTCCTGGTCGACCACGGTCGCGCCGGCGTTGCGCAGGTCGGTACGCAGGCTCGGGTACGACGTCAACGTACGACCCTTGGCCACGCCGGCTTCCACCAGGGTCCACGGAGCGTGGCAGATCACGGCCACGGGTTTTCCCGAGTCGACGAAGTCGCGGACGAATGCCACGGCGTCGTCGTCCAGGCGCAGCTTGTCGGCGTTGACGGTGCCGCCGGGAATCACCAGCCCGTCGAAGTCCTCGACGTTCGCGTCGACGACGCGCTTGTCGACGGGGAATTCGCCGGCCGGTTCCAGGTCGTGGTTGCGGGCATCGATGGACCCGGTCTTGATCGACAGCAGCACGGTCTCGCCGCCCGCGTCGTCGAGCGCGGTGCGGGGTTGCTCGAGTTCCGCACGCTCGACGCCGTCGGTGGCCAGGATGGCGATTCGCTTGCCCGTCAGGGTGGTGCTCATGACTTCCTCTCCTCGAACGTCCTCGCAGCGCCTTCCCGGGATCGGATGGGTTGAAACCGTCAGCCGCTGCGCGCCATCCTGGTGATGAGCGACCGCGTGGCCTTCTCGACGATGGCCTGCGCCTGGGCGGCGTCCTCGACGCCGGCCGCCCGCTTGGCGGCGGCGGCAATGGTGTGCCCCGCTTCGTATCCGGCCACCACCCGCGGGTCGACGTAGGAGGCCCTGGCGACGGCGGGCGTGTTGCCCAGGCCTTCCGAGACCTCCTTCATCACGGCGGATTCGACGCGCTTGACGACCTTCTTGGAGACGGGCGGATCCGCGCCCACGAAGGCCTCGGCGGCCAGGACGGTGCCGTGCCACGTGCGCAGGTCCTTGACGGTGTAGTCGTCACCCACCATCTCCTTGAACCGCGCATTCAGGTCGTCGGCGTGCAGGTCGGCCCACCCGTTGACGGTGCGGCACACCAGGAATCGGCCCGCGCGGTTCTCCCTGCGCAGGAGTGACCGCGAGGCCCGCACGATCTCGGCGTCCTTGATCTCGAGCGTGCGTCGCACGCCACTCTTGGCCGGATAGTCGAAGGCCACCGCATCCTTGCGCACGGTGACGTGCTCGCACAGCAGTGAGGCGATGCCGTAGGACTCGTTCTCCTCGGCGTAGGTGTCGTTGCCCGCCCGGAAGTAGCCGCGGTCAAGCAGGTGCAGCGCCAGCGCGAGTACGCGGTCGCGCTTCAGACCCTTGCCCTGCAAGTCCTCCGCGACGTGGGCCCGCCACTGCGGCAGGTGCTTGGCCAGCTGCAGGACGCGATCGAACTTCTCCTCCGCCCGGTCCTGCTGCCACTTCTGGTGATAGAGGTACTGTTTGCGGCCGGCCGCGTCGGTGCCCACGGCCTGGATGTGACCGTTGGGGTGCGGGCTGATCCACACCTTCTTCCACGCCGGGGGAATGACCAGTTCGTCGATGCGCGTCAACGCCCGTGTGTCGGTGAGCCGTTCACCGTCGGAGTCGAGGTAGGAGAATCCCTTGCCGCGGCGGACCCGGGTGAAGCCGGGCCCGTTCACGGTGCTGCGCTTGAGCCGCACGGCTAGCCCTTGGAGTTGCTCTTGCGCAGCGCCTCCGGCTTGTGCACGGCGTCGTTGCCACTCTTCTCGCTGCGCACGCGGTACTGCGGGTCGTCCTCGCTGGCGCGCACCTGACGGCCCGCAGCCTTGGTGTCCTCGGTGATCTTCTCCACCACCTCGCCGCGGGCGGTACCGCCGTGGCTATCCCATTCGACGCGATCCCCGGACGTGAATTCCTTCGACATGCGCAGTGGGTTACCCACTGTCGGGGTCGCTCAACGTCATCCGAGGCAATCAGCGCATTCCCGGATCTGAGCGCCCATGTTGCGCTCCATCATCTCCAGGGCGGCGTCGCCCAGGTGGTCGATGATCGCGGCGACCCCGTCTCGCGGCACCACGACGTCGAGGTGGCGGATGTAGCCATCCAGGGCCGTGTAGAGGATGCACTGCTCGGTCACCTGGCCCGTCAGCACCACCCGCTTGGTCTGCAGCCGACCCAGCAGGTAGTCCAGAGCCGTGGCATAGAACGCGCTGTGCCGCACCTTGGTCAGGAAGGAGCTGTCGTCGTTCGGCGCCAGCGGCTCCACCAGCTCCGGACGGCACCCGTCGAGCGCCGCACGCACCAGGTCACCGCGATCGGCGGTGAAGTCCCCGTGGTTGTCGTTGACGTAGATCAGGTCGACGTCGTCTCGGGACTTGGCACGCGCGATCAGGGCGGCGAGCGGGTCCACGACGGCTCGGGCGTGGTCGGCGAGTTCGTCGGCGTCTTGGTGGTCGTAGGTGTTGAGGACGTCGATGACGAGGAGGGCGGTGTCACTCATTCCCGGGCACTACCCGCGTTGAGGTCGGGCAATCGTCCTGCGATCCGCGGTTCGGCTGACGTGGTGATGACCAGCTTGCCTCAGCTGGCCACGGCAACGGGGCGGGGTGGGTACTGTCACGTCGATGAAGCTGATCTCGCCGACCGATTCGCTGTTCCTCGTGGGCGAATCGCGCGAGCACCCGATGCACGTGGCCGGCTTGCAACTGTTCGAGCCGCCCGCCGGCGCCGGCCCGGACTACGTGCGCGATCTGCACCGAATGATGGTGGCCGACGACGACTTTCAGCCGACGTTCCGCAAGCATCCCGGCAGGCTGTTCGGCGGCATCACCAACCTCGGCTGGGCGTTGGACCGCGAGATCGACATCGACTACCACCTCCGTCGCTCGGCGCTGCCCCGCCCGGGGCGCGTCCGCGACCTGCTGGAGCTGACGTCGCGCATGCACGGCACGTTGCTGGATCGGCACCGCCCGCTGTGGGAGGCGCATCTCATCGAGGGACTCGACGACGGCCGGTTCGCCGTCTACGTCAAGTTCCATCACGCACTCATCGACGGGGTGTCGGCGCAACGACTGCTGATCCGTTCCCTGACAACCGATCCCGAGGATCGGAATCCGCGCATGCCGTGGTCGATCGGGCGCAGTCGCAACGGTTCCGCGGTGGCCCGGCAGTCGTCGTCGATGCTCAAGACCATCGGTGGGGCGGCGGGATCGGTGGCGTCGCTGGCGCCGTCGAGCGTGTCCCTCGTCCGGGCCGCGCTGCTCGAGCAGCAGCTGACGTTGCCGTTCCGCGCGCCGAAGACGATGTTCAACGTGCCCATCGGCGGCGCCCGCCGCGTGGCGGCCCAGTCGTGGCCCATGGCCCGGATCCGCGCGGTGAAGGACGCGGCCGGGGTCACGGTCAACGACGTCGTCCTCGCGATGTGCGCGGGCGCGCTGCGCGCCTACCTCGAGGAGCAACACGCGCTGCCGGACTCGTCTCTGGTCGCGATGGTGCCGGTGAGCTTGCGCGGTGACGACGAGCAGGACGCCGGCGGCAACATGGTGGGCACCATCCTGTGCAACCTGGCGACCGCCGTCGACGATCCGGCGCGCCGCCTGGAGGCCATCAGTACGTCGATGCGCGAGAACAAGCAGGTCTTCGCCGAGTTGCCGCGCACGCAGGCGCTGGCACTGTCGGCGTTCCTGATGTCGGGTATCGCGATGAGCCTGCTGCCGGGTTTCGTCACCACGGCGCCGCCACCGTTCAACATCGTCATCTCGAACGTGCCGGGGGCGCGCGAGCGGATGTTCTGGAACGGCGCGCGACTCGACGGCAATTACCCGCTGTCGATCGCGCTCGACGGTCAGGCCCTCAACATCACGCTCACCAACAACGCCGAGAACCTCGACTTCGGCCTGGTCGGGTGCCGGCGCAGCGTGCCGCATCTGCAGCGTTTGCTCGGACATCTCGAGGACTCGCTGACCGCGCTGGAGGACGCCGCTGGTGTGTGACCGTCGGGTCACCTGGAACACTTGATCTTCATGGGTGACCCGACGAGTGGCGAACGGCCGATGACGCAGCGATGAGCCAGCGATGAGTCATGGCCTCTACGACCGCTGTGAATGCGGGCATTACCATCCCGAGCACTCGCTGTACGGCACGTGCCGGGGCTGCCTGGACTGCGTCGCCGACTTCGGGGTGACCGACGAGGACGTCGACCATCCGTACCGGCCGTGTTCGTGCCGCAGGTTCGTCCTGGCCACCGAAGGCGGAGACGACGGGGACGACGGGGACGGCCGGGACGACGGGGGAATCACGTCGACGCCGGCGAGGTGAGCGTCAGGCCCCGGCGAACGGGGTGAGCGTCAGGCCCCGGCGAACGGCGTGAGCGTCAGGCCTTGGCGAACGCCAGCGCCACGTTGTGGCCGCCGAAGCCGAAGGTGGTGCTGACGGCCGTGCGGTAGTCGCCGCGGCGGGCCTCGCCCGCGACGACGTCGAGATCCATCCGGTCGTCGAGATGCTCCAGGTTCAGCGTGGGCGGCACGACACCGTCGCGGAGCGCCAGGACCGTCAGCGCGGCCTCGACGGCACCCGCGGCGCCGAGCGAGTGACCGATGGCCGCCTTCGGCGCGTAGACGGCGGGGTGGTGATCGCCGAACACCCGGCGCAGGGCGTTGGCTTCGACGAGGTCGCCCTCGACCGTCCCGGCCGCCGACGCGTTGACGTGGTCCACGTCGGTGGGTGCGAGACCCGCCTGGTCGAGCGCGCGAGACACCGCGTACGCCTCCTGTCGGCCCTGGGGGTCGGAGCGGAACACGTCGTACCCGTCGGAGGACACCGCACCACTGAGCATCCGGGCGAGGATCGTGGCCCCGCGCGCCTTCGCGTGACGTTCGGTTTCGAGGACCAGCAGTGCACCCGCCTCGCCGAAGACCATGCCCGTGCGGTCGCGGTCGAAGGGGCGGGCGGCGACCGTCGGGTCGCCGTCGCCTGCGGCGACCGTCGAGCCACCGTCGCCTGCGGCGACCACGCCCTCGATCTGGCCGTAGGCGGCGATCGGGACGCCTTCCAGACGGGTCTCGATGCCACCGCAGATGATCACGTCGGCGTCACCGAAGACGATGTTGCGCCAGGCGTGCGCGACGGCGGTGGCGCCGGATGCGTCACCGGTCAGCGGGGCGGTGACGCCGGCACGCGCGGCTCGCTCCAAGCCCACGACGGCCGCGGGACCGTTCGGCATGTACATCTGCACGGTGAGCGGCGATACGGCCTTCAGGCCGCGTTCCTTCATCGCGTGGTAGGCGAGGATGATGTCCTCGGTACTGCCCAGGCCCGTGCCGATGGTGACGCCGAGGCGGTCGGTGTCGACCTCGGGCGCCCCACACGCCTCCCAGGCGCGCCGACTCAGGACCAGTGACATCTTCTGCAGGTAGGACAGCCGCCGCAGTTCGACGCGGCTCAGTTCACCGTCGAAGTCCTCGAGCAGCTGGCCGCCGACGCGCGAGGGCAGGTCGAGGTCGTCGAGGTTGGGTGCGGACAGCTTCCGGATCCCGCTCTGGCCCCCGATCAGCCGCGTCCACGTGTCCTCGGCCCCCGTGGCCAACGACGTGGTGAGCGCAACCCCGGTGACGACGACGTCAGGCAGGGCGCCCGCCATGTAACCCACCTCTTCTCGACTCCGCCGCGAGGTCGCCGACGCCGGCCCCGCGGTTGCCGGCTTCCCCACCGGCCACGCAAAAGTCTAATTGCGCCCTCGCGACCCGACGTCGCCGCCGTCGCGTCCGGGCCGCCCTGGTGGGCGTGCGCGGGTTTGGTGCCCGATGACCGGGCTACCCGAATGGCGACCCCACGAGTTCAGGAGCGACCATTGCCTCGCGGCCACGGAATCTACGACAACGTCGACGAACCGGACGAGCACACCCGACGCAGCTCCCCGGGCGCCGGTGGCGGTGCGGACCCCGACGCCCCGACGCCCGACGTGATCGAGGCGGACGACCAGGACGAACCGACGGGATGACGAGCAGCTCCGGTCCGGATCGACTGCCCCACTGCACCTTTCGGCGAACGTCGACCGGGTGCAGCCGGCGCCGGAAGATGACGTCTTCGCAACGGGCAACCCAAAGCGCTGCGCTGATCGCGAGATTGCCGTTAGGTTTCACCTGGGCGTGATCGTGGTTACTCGGAGGGGCAGACCATGACATGGGTGACCACCTCGAGCAGCGGTGGTGGTGCCAACCCGAACGTGCACTAACGTCAGCAGGCCAATTGGGGAATTGGTGGCGCGAACAACGAATTTCGACGTTGTTCGCCCTGTCGGGCGAAGGAGGGAGCACATCGTGGCGGACGAGGCCTTGCGCGACGTCGATCGCAGCGCACTGCGCAAGATCGTGTTCACCACGCGGGCGCTGCTGTCCGAGTCGGAGCGGGTAGCGCAGGGATTTGCCAGTTCGCACGGCCTGTCGATCAACGACTTTCGGGCGCTGTTGCACATCGTGGTCGCCGAGAACGACGGCGCACCGCTGATGGCCAGCGACGTCCGCAAACGACTGAACGTGTCCGCGGGTGCGGTCACCTACATCATCGACCGCCTCGCGGAGGCTGGTCACGTTAGCCGACAGACCGATTCCTCGGATCGGCGCAAGGTGATCCTGCGCTACACCGATCAGGGATACCGCCTGGCCAAGTCGTACTTCACGCCGATGGCCGGACACTTCCGCGACGCACTCACCTCGTTCGAGGACACCGACTTGGAGACGGCCGACCGGGTGCTGGGGGCGCTGCTCGACGTCATGCGGAATACGCCGTCCTCGCAAGAGCATTCGGTACGTAAAACGAACGGTGCGAGCCACTGAACGAATGCGGCTGCGCGGTGACGCTGCGTTTCCCATGAATTCTCTCAGCGAGAGGTCGCTACCCTCGGCGCCGTGACTTCGACGCTGGCTCTCACGGGCATTCTCGACCCGATGTACTGGTTGGGCGATGGCGGCCTGTTCGCCTCGGCGGTGCTGCCAGGGATCCTGGTCATCGTCTTCATCGAGACCGGCCTGCTGTTCCCGTTCCTGCCGGGCGACTCGCTACTGTTCACCGGCGGCCTGCTGGCGGCGGCACCCAATGCTCCGATGAACGTCTGGGCGCTGGTGATCGGCGTCGCCGTGGTCGCCGTCCTCGGCGATCAGGTCGGCTACGTCATCGGCAAGCGATTCGGCCGGTCGCTGTTCCGGCGGGAGGACTCCCGCTTCTTCAAGCAACGGTATCTGGAGCAATCGCAGGAGTTCTTCGACCGGCACGGCCCCAAGACGATCATCCTGGCGCGTTTCGTGCCGATCGTGCGGACGTTCGCGCCCGTGGTCGCCGGCGTCTCGGCGATGCGCTACCCCGTCTTCCTGGCGTACAACGTGGTCGGCGGCGTGCTGTGGTCGGTCACGATGTGCCTCCTCGGCTACTTCCTCGGCAACGTCGGCTTCGTCAAGGACAACCTGGAGTACATGATCTTGCTGATCGTGTTCCTGTCGATCGTGCCGGGTGTGGTGTCGGTCGCGCGCGGCTGGGCCGAACGACGCCGCGTGACCGCTCAGGGTGCGTCTGAAGCCTGAGTCCTGCCCACGAGGCCGACTCCGAGGCCGTGTAGTACTCGCGACGGAGGGTGGCGGCGTGAGCGCCGCCAGGGCACGAGCGCGCCGGCGGCACGGTGGCGATCGAGCGGCGGATCCGCATCGAGCCGGACACCCGGGACGAATCGAGCCACGACGGAAGGGAACTCGCCGTCGGGCGACGCATCGAGTCCGCAGCGCCGCGGATCGGCGGCACGAATTCGACGACCCGCCCGAGTCCGGTCCGAGGTGTCACCGCACGTTGGGCGAGTCGGTCCGGCTCCTCCATCACCGACCGCCGGCCGACGACCTCTGCCGGTGGTGGACCATCTCGAGGTACGCCGCCACGATGCCCGACGCCCGGAACGAGACGTCGAGGTCGATCCCCGGCGTGATGCCACCGGGCACCAAGTCGAGGACGGATGCGCGGTGACGCTCGGGAACGGCGGTGTGGCGGGTCGTCAGCAGGTCGTCGCGGGCCTCCTCGGAGAGGCCGTGCCACCAGTCGTCGAGACGTAGCCGTTCGTCTTCGAGCAGGTTGGCTTCGGCAGACCGCAAGTGCCACCGCGGGCGTTGCGGCGTTTCGTCCAGGTGGGCCGGATGGACGTGGCCGACGATCCGCTCGGCGATATCGACCGGCAGGTACCCGTGGGGGTTCGCCAAGAGGGAGGCTTGCTGCGCACGGTCGAGTTGGTAGAGCCACGCCAACGGCGGTGTTCTCGTCATCACACGACGCTACGCGAGCGTACGCGCCACCAACGAAGCCATCGCCGACGCCAACCCGCCGCCGTTCTAGCGCTCGTCCCCCAGCGCCATCGGCTCGTCGATCATCACCGTGACGGTCTCGAAACTCGGATCGCTGGCGCCGTGCAACCGCGCGCCCGCCGCCACGATGGCACGCAGGTGGCCCACGACTTCTGCCGAAATACGCTCCCCCGGAAGCAAAGTCGGCACCCCCGGTGGGTAGGCGGCAATGGACTCACAGGACACGCGGCCCACCGCCTGATCCACCGGCACCCGCTCACCGGCGTCGAGGAACGCCTGCCGCGGCGGCACCGCCATGGTGGGCGTCTCGGCGGCGGCGGCCTCGGAGATGGGCCGCAGCGGCTCGGGTCGCCGCAACCGTGCGACGGCCTCCTCGACGTCACCGGCCACCCGCATCAGCGCGGCCTCGGACTCACCGAGACCGATGAGCAGCACGATGGTCGAGTGTTGCGGCAACTCCACGTGCACGTCGTAGGCGCGCCGTAGTTCGTCGGCGATCTCGTACCCGGTGCAGCCCGTGCCGCGTACGTCGAGCACGATGCGGAACGGGTCGTAGCCCGCGATGCCCATGCGGCCGACGTACCGTTCGTCCACCAACTGGACGCCGTCGACGGTGCGCAGCTTGGCGTGAGCGGCGCCGATGGCGCGCAGTGTCTCGTGCAGCAACTGCTCGCCGTGCATGGCGAGCTGGCGGCGCGCGCTGTCGAGTGACGCGATGAGCAACGACGACGGGCTGGTGCTGCGCAACAGCCGTAACACGCGCGCGACCGCGTCGGCGTCGATGCGGCCGGTGTCGGCGACGTGCAGCATCGCGCTCTGCGTCAACGAGCCCGCGATCTTGTGTGTGCTGGTGAGCATGGCGTCGGCGCCCAGCGCCAGCGCGGTGGCAGGCAGGTCGGGGTGGAATCCGAAGTGTGGCCCCCACGCCTGGTCGACGACCAGCGCCACGTCCCGGGTGTGCGCCACCTCGGCCAGTTCGGCGACGTCGGCCGTCATGCCGTAGTAGGTGGGCGACACGACGAAGGCCACGCCCACCTCGGGATGCGCGTCGAGCGTCTGAGCCAAGGCGGCAGCGGTGACGCAGTGCATGATGCCGAGGTCGGGGTCGTACTCCGGCGACACGAAGCTCGCGGTGCCGCCGCTGAGCACCAGCCCGTCGACTATCGAGGCGTGCGAGTTGCGCTGCGCCACGATGCGAGTCCCGGTGCCCGCCAACGCCAGACACAGCGCGTGGTTGCCCTGCGTGGCACCGTTGGTGAGGAAGAAGGACCGCTGCGCGCCGTAGGCGCTCGCGGCCAGTTGCTCGGCGCGTTCGTAGGGCGTCGGCGACGGCCCGAGGTCGATGCCGTGAATGTCCTGGGGGACGTCGGCGGCCAGCGCGTCGACGCCGATCGCCTTGCGCAGCGCCGGGTCGGCGCCGGGGCCGCCCTTGTGCCCGGGCACGTGGAAGCGTGCCGGCCCGCGAAACGCGTAACCGACGACGGCGTCGAGATAGGGCGCACTGCGCTGCCCGCCGAGCAGTTCGTCCGATTCCAGGCGCGCGGCCCACGGTGACCCGGTCATGGGCTGCACCTTAGCGGCGACGGGCGCGTTCGCCCATGGCGCTCGCGCGTAATCGAAAAATGTCGCGAACGTCAAGATCGACGTCCCGAACCCGGCTTATGCTCCCGCCCATGACCGAGTTCGCACCGTCACCACCGCCGGTCTTGGACGGCGTTCCCGTGGTCACCGGCCCGCTGCCGTCGACCGACGAATTGGCGGGTCGGCCCTACGCGCTTCCCGTCGACGTCCTCGCCGAACGTCTCGGACCGCTGTTCTACGGCGACTGGAGCGGCACTCGCAAGCTCTATGCCTGCTCGTGGGGTTTGGTCGAGGAACTGTGTGACGAGGCCCGGTTCGCCAAGAACCCCACCAAGGCGTTGGCCAGCGTCCGCCCGCTCGCAGGCGATGGGCTGTTCACGGCCTACCACGGGGAACCGAACTGGCAGAAGGCGCACGACGTGCTGCTGCCCGGCTTCGGCTACGCCGGACTGCGCAGTTACCACGACGCCATGCTGGCGATCAACGGCGAACTGCTGTCCCGCTGGGACGCCGCCGTCGGCGAGCGGTTGGTGCACGTCTCCGACGATCTGCAGAAGCTGGCGATGGACACCGTCGCCCTTGCCGGCTTCGGGGAGCGCTTCGACTCGTTCACCCACGAGGGCCTGGCCCCCATTCCCCGGACCTTCACCGCGGCGATGAGCAAGCTCGGCATCGACGGCACCGCGGCGGGCTTCGACGACGACCTCGAGACCCTGCACTGCCATTTCGACGAACTCATCCAACGGCACCGCAGCGGCCTCGTCGACACCGCGGATCTGCTGTCACTCATGCTCGCCCACGATGCGGCCGGTGCACCCGTGCTCGACGAGGCCAATGTGCGCAACCAGATCATGACCTTCCTGATCGCGGGGCAGTTGACCACGTCGGAACTCATGCCGAATGCGCTCTACAACCTGCTCCACCACCCGGCGGTGCTGTCTCGCGTGCGGGCGGAGGTCGACCACGTCTTCGGGCCGCAGGACGACTACGTGCCGACCTACGACGACATCGGCAAGCTGGGATACCTGCGTCAGGTGCTCAGCGAGACCCTGCGGTTGTCGCCGCCGGTATTGAACTTCGACCGCATGGCGCTGTCCGACACGGTGATCGGCGGCGAGTACGTGATCAAGCGAGGCGAGGCGGTGACGGTCCTGGTGGGGGCGCTGCATCGCCAACCGGAATGGGGCGACGACGTCGAGATGTTCGACCCGGACCGATTCGGCGACGCCGCCTCGGCGAGCCGACCGGCTGCGGCGTTCAAGCCGTTCGGCACCGGAGCGCGGTCCTGCATCGGCAGGCAGTTCGCCCTCCACGAGGCGGCCATGGCGCTCGCCCGCATCGTGCATCGCTATCGGCTCGTCGACTCCGAGCACTACGCGCTGCGCTGGGACGGCCCGATGAGTCGGCGCCCGGCGGGCTTTCGGCTCACACTCCTGCGCCGCACCGCGGCCGACCGCCGG
>NZ_JBYVYK010000084.1:0-12688 GCF_058148405.1 Mycobacterium sp. DHQP2018-32-09
CGCACCGCCGCGGGCGGCCGGCCGGCCCTGGTCTCCGACGACGGCCGTGCCGCCATCGCCACCGTGCCCCTGCCCGCCGACCTGTCCGGCTTCGCACTCGACGACGCCGTCACCACGACCCGCGCGACGGCCACGGAGGGGCTGCCCGACGGACTGCGTGCCCAGGTCACCGGCGGCCCCGCCTTCGGCGCCGACATCGCCAACTCGTTCAGCGGCGCCAACGTGACGCTGCTCGCCGTCACCGCCGCCGTCGTCGCGATCCTGCTCGTCGTCACCTACCGCTCCCCGGTGCTGTGGCTGGTCCCCCTGCTGGTGATCGCGCTCGCCGACCGCGTCGGATCGGTGCTCGGCGCGGCCCTCGCCACGGCCGTCGGCACGTCGCCCGACGGATCCACCGGGGGCATCACCAGCGTGCTGGTGTTCGGGGCGGGCACCAACTACGCGCTGTTGCTCATCTCCCGCTACCGCGAGGAGCTGACGCGCACACCCGATCACGGCGCGGCCCTGCGCACGGCGCTGCGCCGTGCCGGCCCCGCGATCGTGGCGAGCAACGCCACCGTGGTGCTCGCGCTGCTGACCCTGCTGCTGGCGGCCTCCCCGAGCACCCGCAGCCTCGGCGTGCAGGCCGCCGCGGGGCTCGTCGTCGCCGCGGTGTTCGTCCTGGTGGTGCTGCCGCCGGCGCTGGGCCTGTTCGGCACCCGCCTGTTCTGGCCGTTCATCCCCGAGGTCGGGGCCGCGCCACTGACCACGTCGGGGCCCTGGCACCGCGTCGCGGCGGCCGTCGCCCGCAGGCCCGCGGTGGTGTCGACCGTCGCCGTCACCGCCCTCGCCGCGCTGTGCACCGGCCTGCTGACCACCCCCATCGGGCTGTCGCAGACCGAACAGTTCCGGGTCCGCGCGGAGTCCGTCACCGGGTACGAGACCCTGGCCGCGCACTTCCCCAGCGGTCTCACCGACCCGACGCGCGTCATCGCCGCCACGGCCGCCGACGAGGCGGTGGGTCGGGCCATCACCTCGACGCCCGGCGTGGTGTCGGCCGCCCCCACCGGCACGACGCCGTCGGGACTGACGCAGTGGTCGGTGGTGCTCAGCGCCGCGCCCGCCTCCGACGCCGCGTTCGACACCGTCGACGCGCTGCGCGCGGCCGTGCACGCCGTCGACCCGGATGGGCTCGTCGGTGGCTCCGACGCCTCGGCCCGCGACGCGCGCGCCGCCGCCCAGCGCGACCTGCTGGTGGTGGCGCCCGCCATCCTGGTGGTGGTGCTGGCCGTGCTCTACGTGCTGCTGCGGGCTGCGCTGGCGCCGCTGCTGCTGGTGGGCGTGACCGTGCTCAGCGCACTGGCCGCGCTGGGCTTGGGCGGGTGGATCAGTGTGCACGCCTTCGGCTTTCCCGCACTCGACAACACCACCCCGCTGTTTGCGTTCCTGTTCCTGGTGGCCCTCGGCGTGGACTACACGATCTTCCTGGTCACCCGTGCCCGGGAGGAGACGCCCGAACACGGCACCACCGAGGGCATCGTGCGCGCGGTGTCGGCCACCGGTGCCGTGATCACCAGCGCGGGAATCGTTTTGGCAGCGGTGTTCTGCGTGCTGGGCGTGCTGCCCCTGATCGTGCTGACGCAGATCGGCATCATCGTCGGGCTGGGCATCCTGCTGGACACCTTCGTGGTGCGCACCGTGATCATCCCCGCCCTGTTCACGCTGGTCGGCCCGCGCATCTGGTGGCCCGCCCTGCACGCGCGACGCTGACCGCCCGCGCGGCGCGCGCGTACCGTCGATGGCATGACGCATGCCTCAACGGAGTTGCCGGTGCATTTGCGCCGCAACGCCTTCGATCCCGTGCCCGAACTCGCCGAGATCAGGGCCACGTCCGGCGTGCTCGCGGGCACCAATCCCTTCGGCCTGCGCCAGTACGTGATCACCCGCTACGACGACGTCACCCGCGTGCTCGCCGACAACGAACGGTTCCGCAACGAACGTCCGCCGGAGTTCTTCATGCCCGGGGTCCCGGAGGTCTCCGACGAGGACCGCCGCAGGCAGCGGGCGGGCAACCTGCTGGGCCTGGACGCCCCCGAGCACCAACGGTTGCGCCGAATGCTGGTGCCGGAGTTCACGTTTCGTCGCATCCAGAGCCTGGAGCCGCGCATCACCCAGATCGTCGACGAGCACCTCGACGCGATGGCCGCCGCAGGTCCGACCGCAGACCTGGTCGCGGCGTTCGCGCTGCCCATCCCCTCGCTGGTGATCTGCGAACTCCTCGGGGTGCCCTACGCCGACCGCGAGGCGTTCCAGCACCGGGCGGCGCGCCAGCTCGACCTGTCCCTGCCGTTGGAGGAACGCCTCGCCGTGGGCCGCGAAGCCCGCGACTACATGCAGACGCTGGTGTCGGCCGCGCGCGCCACACCGGGCGACGACATCCTCGGCATGCTGGTCGCCGAACACGGCGACGCGCTGACCGACGACGAACTGGTCGGCATCGCGGGCCTGCTGCTGCTGGCAGGCCACGAGACCACGTCGAACATGCTGGGCCTGGGCACGCTCGCGCTGCTGCGGCATCCCGACCAACTCGCACTGGTCCGCGACGATCCCGATGCCGTCGGGCCCGCCATCGAGGAGCTGCTGCGCTGGCTCTCGGTGGTGCAGACCTCCATCCCCCGCTTCACCGCCGTCGACGTCGAGGTGTCCGGCGTGTCGATCCCGGCGGGCAGCCTGGTGTTCGCGTCCCTGCCCGCGGCCAACCGCGACCCCGGTTACGTCAGCGATCCCGACCGCCTGGACCTGCGCCGGGACCCGCGCCGCCACGTGGCGTTCGGCCACGGCGCCCACCACTGCATCGGCGCGGGGTTGGCGCGCGCCGAGATGCGCATCGCCTGGCCGGCGCTGCTGCGCCGGTTCCCCACGCTGGAACTCGCCGAGAGCCTCGAGGACGTCGCCTTCCGCGAGTTCCACTTCATCTACGGGCTGGGGTCCTTGGCCGTCCGATGGTGACCGGTGAGCAACACCAGGCTGACCACGAGCACCCACAGCGGGAACACCACGGTCAACCACAGGCTCAGATCGCACGCCACCAGCAGCGCCACGGCCGCCAGGTAGCTGACGACCGTCAGCCACGTCGGCATCAGCCGCGTCTTGAGCCAGATGGTGGCCAGCGACACCATGAACACCGCCGCCATGCGCAACGCGTACGTGTTGCCGAGAGTGGTGACCAGCCCCTGGCCGAAGGCGCCCATCTCCTCGGAGTACTGCGCGCCCAGCACGTGCCTGGCGTAGGACAGCCCGGCACCCGCCGCGGCCGCCGCGAACGTCATGGCCAGGAACAGCAGCCCGCTGCCCAGGAACACCGAGGCGAAGAACCGGTCCTCCAGCGCGCCGAGGTTGTCCCGGATCACGCCGATGAACCACAGGAACGTGATGCCGGCGAACGGCATCAGGATGGTGGCCGTGCGGATCATGCCGGTGCTGCCGGCGGCCCACTGCGCACCGCGTTCGGCCCCGTCGGGCAGTGCCAGGCGGATCAGCACCAGCGAGGTGCCGAACAGCAGCGCGAACAGCACGCCGGCCAGCGCCGCCGAGTGCGGGGTGGTGAGCCTGCGAGGGGTGCGATCGGGCGCGGTCACCGCGCCATGATCTCTCAGGGCTGGCCGGGCAGCAGCCGAATCATCAGACCGTGGGCCTCCGCGAGCAGCGCACCGTTGGGATCGCGCAGTTCGGAGTTCACGAAGGCCTTGCGCCCCTGCGTCTCGCGGATCCAGGCGTGCACCGCCAACGGGGTGTCGATGGGCGTGACCTTGCGGTAGTCGACGTGCAGGAAGCCGGTGCGGCTGATGGGTCGGCCCGCGGCGTGGATCACCATGCCGAAGGTCGAGTCGAACAGCAGCGGCAGCACGCCCCCGTGCACCGCCGAGTTGCCACCGACGTGGAACCGGCTGAACCGGACGCGCAATTCGACGCCGTCGGGCTCGAAGCGGGTCACCTCGTACGGCGGCATCAGCAGGCTGCCGGAACCGGGCAGGTCGGGCATCCGGTTGGCCGGACCCACGCCCTCGGCCGCCTCGTGGGGCTCCAGCAGCGCGACGAGGTCGGCGACGCGCGACGCCGCCTCGATCCAGGTGTCCCGGTCGGGATCCGCGGAGACGGCCAGGTCCTGCAGCCGCCGCATGGACGCGACGAACGGGGCGAAACCGGGTCCCGGGTCGGCGGGCTCGAACAGCGGGAAGCCGCCGTGCCGTTCGTAGTCGGGATCGGAGTGCGCGTCCGCGTCGCTCACGACGGGGCCAGGATGTCTCGGCGCACGATGGTCTGATCGCGGCCGGGACCGACGCCGATGCACGACACTTGCGCTCCCGCAAGCTCTTCCAACCGGAGGACGTAGTCGCGCGCCTTGGCGGGCAGCTCGTCGAAGGTGCGGCACGTGCTGATGTCCTCCCACCAGCCGGGCAGCTCCTCGTAGACGGGCTCGGCGCGCGCGATGTCGCTTTGGGTCATGGGCATCTCGTTGGTGCGCTTGCCGTCGACGGTGTAACCGACGCACACCGGCACCGTCTCCAGGCTGGACAGCACGTCGAGCTTGGTGAGGAAGTAGTCGGTGATGCCGTTGACGCGCGTCGCGTACCGGGCGATCACGGCGTCGAACCAGCCACACCGCCGCGCCCGGCCGGTGGTGACGCCCACCTCGCCGCCGGTCTTGGCCAGGTAGGCCCCGTTGTCGTCGAACAGCTCGGTGGGGAACGGCCCCGATCCGACGCGCGTGGTGTAGGCCTTCAGGATGCCCAGCACCGTGGTGATGCGGGTGGGTCCGATGCCCGACCCCACCGACGCGCCGCCCGCGGTGGGGTTCGACGACGTCACGAACGGATACGTGCCGTGGTCGACGTCGAGCAGCGTGCCCTGCGAGCCCTCGAGCAGCACCGTCTCCCCGGCCTCGAGCGCCTGGTTGAGCAGCAGTCGCGCGTCGGCGATGCGGTGCTTGAACCCCTCGGCCTGCTCCAGCAGGGAGGCCACCACCTCGTCGGCGTCGAGCGCCTTGCGGTTGTAGATCTTCACCAGCACCTGGTTCTTGAATTCCAGTGCGGCCTCGATCTTTTGGGCCAGCAGATCGGGATCGAGGACGTCGGCCACCCGAATGCCGATGCGGGCGATCTTGTCCTGGTAGCACGGGCCGATGCCACGGCCGGTGGTGCCGATCTTCTTGTTGCCCAGGTAGCGCTCGGTGACCTTGTCGATGGCCACGTGGTAGGGCATCAGCAGGTGGGCGTCGGCCGAGATCAGCAGGCCGGACGTGTCGACGTTGCGCTGCTCGAGGCCGTGCAGCTCCGTGAGCAGCACCCCCGGATCCACGACGACGCCGTTGCCGATGACGTTGGTGACGCCGGGGGTCAGGATGCCCGACGGGATGAGGTGCAGGGCGAAGTTCTCGCCGGTCGGCAGCACCACCGTGTGGCCGGCATTGTTGCCGCCCTGGTAGCGCACCACCCACTGGACGCGTCCACCGAGAAGGTCGGTGGCCTTTCCCTTGCCCTCGTCGCCCCATTGGGCGCCGATGAGGACGATTGCCGGCATGGCCTGTCTCCCGCTCTTCGATGGCGTCGTTACTGTGTGCAGCCGGTGACACACCCTATCCCAGCGCCCCCCGAGGAGCCGCCTTGACCACGCCTGACCTCGTCGTGCTGAGGTTCGGGCAGCGACGCGTGCCCCGTGGGCTGGCGGGTGTGCCGGTGGTCGCGGTCGATGGGCCGCGCACCGTCGACGGTGTGCTGACCGACGGCGTCGGCAGGCTGGCGGTGCTGGGCGCCGACGGCGATCTGGCCGTCGTGCTGAGCCGCCTGCTGCGCCTGGAGCGCCTGGACGTCGAGGTGGCGTACCTGGCGCGGCGCCGCACGCACGCCACGCGGGTGCACGGGCTGCCCACCGGGGCGCGGGCGGCGCGCGCGGCACGCACGGGCACGGCCACGCGGCTGCCGCTGATCCGCGACGACGCCGGGATCGCGCTGGTGGGGGCGGGATCGTGGATCGGCGACGACGGTCGACTGCGCGGCGAGGCCGTCGTCGACGACACCGTGCTGTTCGACGGTGAGGTGGCCAAGGTGCTCGTCGAGCCCACCGGCGCGATGCCCGGCGTGCGGGCGGCCGTGTCGGCCGGGCGGCTGCGGCCGCGGCGGTGGGTCACGGGCCGCGCCGCACAGCTGGGGACCACCGGGGCGATCGTGGTGCGCGACGGGGAGCCGAGTGCGCGGGCGGTGAAGCGGTCGACGTTCTATCGGCACACGCAGGGGTGGTTGGCCGTCCGGTGACGCAGGAGCCGGCGCATCCAGTCCCGTCCGGTGACGCAGGAGCCGGCGCATCCAGTCCCGTCCGGTGACGCAGGTACCTTCGCGGGGGTGAGCATCAGCCCGTTGCGGCGGTCCGTGCGGCCCAGCCCGGTTTTCCTTGCCATCGTGGCCATCACCGCCGTCGGCGGGTTCACCGCGTGGGTGACGCCGGTGGCCGCCGACGGCTCGGTGCCCGCGCTGGCCTACGTGGGCGTGTTCGTCTTCGTGATGTTCGGCTGGCTGGTGTCGCTGTGCCTGCACGAGTTCGGCCATGCCTGGACGGCGTGGCGGTACGGCGACCACGACGTCGAGATCCGCGGGTACCTGACGTTGAACCCGCTGAAGTACTCGAACCCGATGCTGTCGCTGGGGTTGCCGGTGCTGTTCATCGCCCTCGGCGGCATCGGGCTGCCGGGTGGTGCGGTGTACGTGCGGACGTCGTGGATGCTGCCGCGGCAGCGCACCACGGTGAGTCTGGCCGGCCCGTTCGCGAACGTGGTGCTGGCGGTGCTGCTGCTGGTGGCCACGCGGGTGTTCTTCGACCCGGAGCACGCGGTGTTCTGGGCCGCGGTGGCATTCCTGGGGTTCCTGCAGGTGACGGCGGTGATCCTGAACCTGCTGCCGGTGCCCGGCCTGGACGGTTACGGCGCGCTGGAACCGCACCTGTCCCCGGAGCTGCAGCGCACGCTCGATCCGGTGAAGGGCTGGGGTTTTCTCATCCTGCTGCTGATCCTGCTGGTGCCCGCGCTGAACTCGGCGTTCTTCTCGGTGGTGTTCTGGTTCTTCGATCTCAGCGGGGTGCCGAGCCCCCTGGTCGCGCTCGGCAGTCAGCTGACGCGGTTCTGGTCGGCCTGGCTCTGACGAAGACCTTGCGACATATGCGCATCTACGCATAGATTACGTCGCATGGGTGCAGGACACGACCACGGCCACGGCGGCGACGTCCGCGTGAGCCGCATGATCATGGGCGCGGCGATCCTCGCGACGTTCTTCGTGGTCGAACTGGTCACGGCGCTGCTGATCAACTCCATCGCGCTGCTCGCCGACGCCGGGCACATGCTGACCGACCTCGTCGCCATGTTCATGGGGCTCACCGCGGTGCTGCTGGCGCGGCGCGGCTCGACGTCACCGTCGCGCACCTACGGCTGGCACCGCGCCGAGGTGTTCACCGCCGTCGCGAACGCCGCCCTACTGCTCGGGGTGGCCGGGTTCATCCTCTTCGAGGCCTTCGAGCGGCTGGGCGATGCGCCGGAGGTTCCCGGCGTGCCGATGATCGTCGTGGCGCTGCTGGGCATGCTCGCCAACCTCGCGGTGATGCTGCTGCTGCGCTCCCAGTCCGAGGAGAGCCTCGCGGTCAAGGGCGCCTACATGGAGGTCGTCGCCGACACGGTCGGCAGCGTGGGCGTCCTGATCGCAGGCATCGTCACCGTCACCACGTCGTGGCCGTACGCCGACGTCGTGGTGGCCGTTTTGGTCGCGCTGTGGGTGCTGCCCCGCGCCTTCGCGCTCGCCAGGGCCGCCCTGCGCATCCTCAGCGAGTCCTCCCCCAGCCACATCGACGTCGACGAGCTGCGCACCGCCCTGCGCGCCGTCGACGGCGTCACCGACGTGCACGATCTGCACGTCTGGACGCTGGTCCCCGGCCGCGACATGGCCACGGCGCACGTCACGTGCGACGGCAACACCGACCGGGTGTTGGCCGACGCCCGCGCCGTGCTCGCCGCCCGCGGCCTCGAGCACGCCACCGTGCAGGTGGAACCGCCGACCATCGGCGACTGCGACGAACACAGCCGCTGCTGACCGGCGCTACAGCCCCAGTTCGCGCCGGGCGGCGGGATCGCTGTCGTCGAGCAGGTCGAGGCAACGCTGGTACTCGTCGGTCTCGCCGATGGACTCGGCGGCCCGGGCCAGCGCCGCGACGCACCGCAGGAAGCCCTGGTTCGGTTCGTGCGCGAACGGCACCGGGCCGAAGCCCTTCCAGCCGTTGCGGCGCAGCTTGTCCAGACCCCGGTGATAGCCGGTGCGCGCGTAGGCGTACGCCGTGACGGGCTGATCGTCGTCCAGGGCGGTCTCGGCCAGCGTCGCCCACGCCACCGACGCGGCGGGATGGGCGGCGGCCACGATGGCCGCCTTCTCTCCGGCGGCCAGCGCCTCCTCTGCCTCGGCGTCGGCCGGCAGCAGTACGGGGTCAGGTCCCAGCAGGTCACCCATTCGCGTCATCCGCCCATTGTGCCGTGCGCGGGAAGCGGAGCCGCGGGTGGATAAGCTTCCAGCAGACGGTCGCGAGGAGGAGTGAGCCGCTCATGTCGAACCCGAGAGATCCCGACGCCGATGCGTCGACCGAGGTGTTCCCGTCGTCGGCGGAGCCGGTGACCGGTGAGCCCGCCCCCGAGCGCGCCGACGAACCCGAACGCCGCTTCACCGCCCCGTCGCCGTCCGACGCCGGCGAGACGCAGGTGATCAAGTCCGTGCCCGAGCCCGCCACCGAGGTGTTCTCGGCGAGTCCGGCCCCCGACGTTGCGGCCGCCAGCGCGTTCACCGAGCCCATCGCCTCGCAGTCGGGAAACGCTGGGCCACAGGTCATTCCGGGCCGCAACGACGCCGGCAAGGGCGGCGGGCGCAGACGCAGCTGGGGCTGGGTGATCGCGGTGGTGCTGGTGATCGCCGCCGTCGTCGCCATCGCCATCCTGGGCACGGTGCTGCTGACCCGCAAGGACGGGCCCGCGGTGTCCCAGGAGGACGACGTGCGCACCACGATCCAGAACTTCGACACCGCGATCCAGAAGGGCGACCTCGCGACGCTGCGCAGCATCACGTGTGGCGAAACCGCGGTCGGCTACGTCGATTTCGACGACGCGCAGTGGAAGGACATCCACTCGCGGGTGGCCGCGGCTCGGCAGTACCCGGTGGTGGCGAGCATCGACGCCGTGGTGGTCAACGGCTCCCACGCCGAGGCCAACGTCACGTCGTTCATGGCCTTCGATCCGGCCACGCGCTCGACGCGCAGCTTCGATCTGGAGTTCCGCGACGACCAGTGGAAGATCTGCCAGGCCCCCCAGTAGGCCCCCTCACGATTTCGGCGCGGTGTCGTTCGGTGAGCGAACGACACCGCGCCGAAATCGCGTGAGGATCAGGAGGCGCTGACGCTGCGGCCGGTGCTGTGCAGGTCGTTGCAGGCCTCGACGACGCGCTCGGACATCGCCGCCTCGCCCTTCTTGAGGTAGCTGCGCGGGTCGTAGACCTTCTTGTTGCCCACCTCGCCGTCGATCTTGAGCACGCCGTCGTAGTTGGTGAACATGTGCCCGACGAGCGGCCGGGTGAAGGCGTACTGCGTGTCGGTGTCGACGTTCATCTTGACCACGCCGTACTTCAGCGAGTCCTCGATCTCGGACTTCAGCGAGCCCGAACCGCCGTGGAAGACGAAGTCGAAGGGCTTGCTGCCCTCGGGGAGGCCGAGCTTGGCGGCCGCCACCTTCTGCCCCTCGGCCAGCACCTCGGGACGCAGCTTGACGTTGCCGGGCTTGTAGACGCCGTGCACGTTGCCGAACGTCGCGGCCAGCAGGTACTTGCCGTGCTCGCCGTGGCCCAGGGCGTCGATGGTCTTCTCGAAGTCCTCGGGCGTGGTGTAGAGCTTGTCGTTGATCTCGGCCTCGACGCCGTCCTCCTCACCGCCGACGACGCCGATCTCGATCTCCAGGATGATCTTGGCCTCGGCGGTGAGCTTGAGCAGTTCCTTCGCGATCTCGAGGTTCTCGTCGATGGGTACCGCCGAGCCGTCCCACATGTGCGACTGGAAGAGCGGGTTCTGCCCGTTCTTCACGCGCTCGGCCGAGATCGCCACCAGGGGCCGCACGTAGGAGTCGAGCTTGTCCTTGGGGCAGTGGTCGGTGTGCAGCGCGACGGTGACGTCGTACTTGGCGGCGACGACGTGCGCGAACTCGGCCAGCGCGACGGCACCGGTCACCATGTCCTTGACGCCCAGGCCGGAGCCGAATTCCGCTCCGCCGGTGGAGAACTGGATGATGCCATCGCTACCGGCGTCGGCGAAGCCCTTGATGGCGGCGTTGATGGTCTCCGACGACGTGCAGTTGATCGCGGGGAACGCGAACGAGTGCTCCTTGGCTCGGCCCAGCATCTCGGCGTATACCTCGGGCGTGGCGATGGGCATGGCATTCCTCTCCTACGCGGGATCGACTCCCCAGCAGTATTCCAGGGCGCCACGTCGCGGGCGCTACGTGGTGAGCACCACGCGGTAGCGCGCCTTGCCGGTGTCCATCACCTCGAACGCCTCGGCCGCCCGGTCCAGCGGCATCTCCTGGGTCATGGCCCGCACGCCGGCGAGCACGGCGAAGTGCATGGTCTCCTCGATGTCGCGCGAGGTGCCCGACGGGTGCCCGGTGACCGACAGCCCGGAGTTGATCAGGTCCAGGGGGCTGATGGGCAGCTGTTCGGGCGTCACGCCCACGGCCACCAGTTCGCCCTCCGGCCCGAGTCCGCCGACGGTGGCGGCCATGGCGGCGGCGTTGTTGGCGGTCGCGAGCACGACGGCGGCACCGCCGAGCTTCTGAAGTTCCGCGGCGACGTCGGACGCCGTCGAGTCCAGGTAGTGGTGGGCGCCGAGCTTCTTGGCCTCGTCGGCCTTGGCCGTGCCGCGACCGATCGCCACGGTCTCGAACCCCATGGCGCGGGCGAACTGCACACCCAGGTGGCCGAGGCCGCCGACGCCCAGCACCGCGACCAGATCGCCGGCCTTGGCGCGGGTCCTGCGCAGCCCGTTGAACGTCGTGACACCGGCGCAGCCCATGGGCGCCGCCTCGACGAACGTCAGCCCGTCGGGGATGCGCGCCAGCGCCGTCGCGGGAGCCACCACCGACTCGGCGTAGCCGCCGGGGTAGTGCCAGCTGGGCACCTCCATGCGCTCGCACTGCATGAACAGACCGCGGCGACAGGGGATGCAGCGATTGCAGTTGCCGCCGAACCAGCCGACCGCGACCCGGTCGCCGACGGCGAAGTCCTCGACCCCGTCACCGACCTCGGCGACGGTGCCCGCGATCTCGTGGCCGAGGGTGAGCGGCCACTGCAGGCCCGGGAAGTGGCCGGCGTGGAACTCGCGGTCGGTGCCGCAGACGCCGCACGCGGCGACCGCGAGGCGGACGTGGCCGGGCCGAGGCGCGGGCGTCTCGACGTCGGCGAGTTCGAGGGCGGCGCCGGCGGAGGCGACGTGGACGGCGCGGTGGGTGCCGGTGGTGGTGGAAGCCATGAAGGGAACATAATCCCGACGGCGGGTCCGCAGACCCCTGCTAGCCGGAATCGTCACGCGACTTCTGCGTCGGGGTCGCCACGCGCGTCGAGGCACGACCCGCGCGCAGAACTCGGCGCCCCGTGCGTGACGTCTGCGCCAGGATCACGTCGCACCCGTAGGACACGATCTGGCAACGTCCGCATTCGCGGTCGTCACCCGAGCCACTCAATCGCAGGACGGGACGCATCCGCGTGATTTACGCTGGCGTCAAGAATTTGCGCAGGTAAGAGCCAGTTACTGTCGCTCCACGTCAACCGCGGGCCCCCGAATCCTCGTTGCCAGCAGCAAACGAACCGCCTATAGCCAGGCGTTTTGGGACCATTCGTATGGTTTTTTGGTTTGCCGCCAGAGCTTGTTGCTCCCAGCAAACCGGGTTAAGTTACGAGAGACATAAATCACTCGGCAAAGGGGAAACGCCGTGGTTTGGACCTGGACGATGGCCTACTTGGGCGGCTGGCTGGTGTGCTCGGCCCTCGCCTGCGCGGCCGCATTCCGGTCCGCCGACCGCAGCATCGGCACCGCCCGCATCGTCACGCTGAGCGTGCTCGCCGGGATGGTCTGGCCGCTGCTCCTCCTCGGCGCCCTGCAGGTGGGTTCCGTGGCCACGTGGACGGCCATCCGCGCGTGGCGGCGGACGGAGTCCATCCCCGAGCTGTGGATCACCAGGACGCCCGAGCGCGTCTACTCCCTGAGCTGAGACGGCCGACGTCGGCGTCGCCGACGGTCACCGGCTAGCGTGGTCGACATGGTTCGCCCCCTCCTCGCGGCATGCGTGCTGGCGTGCGCGACCGGCGTGCTCGGCGCCCCCACGGCAGCGGCCGAGCCGCCCGCATGTCTGCCCGGAGCACCGCTGGGCGCCGAGGCACCGTGCCCACCCGACGCGCCACCCCCACCTCCGCCCCCACCTGACGCCCCGGAACCGCCGCCACCCCCGGCCCCGCCGCAGCCGCGCGTCGCGATGTGCATGGACGGGTCGATCTCGCTGGTGCAGGTCGGTAGCTGGGGCCCCTGCTCGGGCCAGGGCGGCGTCGGCCGCTGGCTGACCAGCTGAGCCGCTAACCGCCGTTGCGGCGGGGCG
>NZ_JBYVYK010000085.1:0-12609 GCF_058148405.1 Mycobacterium sp. DHQP2018-32-09
GCGCCGGGATCGCGCTCGGCGTCGGCGGTGACCGGCTGGGCGTCGTCGTCATCGACCCGGCGGACGGCGCCGCCGACCGCCACGTGGTGGTCGTCGGTGAGCCCGGCAGCGGCAAGACCGCCGCGCTGCGGACGCTGCTGCGGGGCATCCCGCCGTCGGCGCACGTGGTCGTGGTGGACCCGCGGCGCACCCTGCTCGACGCGGCGGCCGCCCAGCACCTCGCCTCGGCGGACGCCGCACGCGCCGCGGTCGCGGACCTGGTGACGGAGCTTCGGACGCGGTTGCCGGGCCCGGAGGTCACCGTCGACCAACTGCGCGCGCGGTCGTGGTGGTCGGGTCCCGAGGCGTGGCTCGTCGTCGACGACTACGACCTGGTGGCCGACGCCGCCTCCGGGAACCCGTTGGCGAGCCTGCTCGACCTGCTCGCCTACGCCCGTGACGTCGGGCTGCACGTGGTACTCGCGCGGCGCTCCGGCGGCGCGGCCCGGGCGATGTTCGACCCGGTGCTCGCCCGCCTGCGCGACGTCGGCGCCACCGCCGTCGTCCTGAGTGCGGCACCCGACGACGGACCGCTGTTCGGCGTGCGGCCGGTACGGCGGCCGCCGGGGCGCGCCACCCTCGTCCGCCGCGGGACGGCCGACGTCGTCGTGCAGATCGCGTGGGCGGAACCGACGTGAGCGCGGTCCTGGTGGGCCCGCTGGCGGTCCGCGGCCGCCATCCGGTGCGGCCCGAGGTGGCCGCCGCCGCGCTGGGATGCGTCGACGATCCGCTGGCCCTGCTGGCCGACCGGGCCGTCCCGGTCGACGACCTGCTCGGCGACGCCGTGACGGCGGCCGTCGGACCGGAACCCGGGCCGGTGACGCTCGTGACGCCGTCGTGGTGGCCGGCACGCCGAATCGCCAGGGTGGCGCGGGCGGCGCGGGCGGCCGGGCTCATACCCAGTCTGCTGACCCGCTCGGACGTGTCGTGCGGCAAGGGTTTCGGCGTACTCGAGGTGGGCGTCGACGTGGTGGCGGCGCGAGCACGTGACGGCGTGCTCACCGTGCAACCGCGCGCGGCTGCCGCGGAGATGCTCGCGCGGTTGCGGCGCGAGGGCCCGGTGCGGGTCGACGATCCCGCGGGCGACGTCTTCGGCGAGCTGGCCTGCGGATCGGCCGACGTCGAGCTGGTCGACGACGACTGGCTGCTGGCGGCCGTCTCGGTCCCCGACGCGCCACCGCGTCGGATCATCCCGCGGCCCGCGGTGACCGTCACCGCGGCCGTGGCGGTGACGCTGGCGCTCGCGGCGTGGCAGGTGCCCCACCGCGAGCCACCGCCAGCGCCCGCCGCCACGACGCCCGAGCCTGCCCGCACCTGGCTGGTGGAAGGCCGGGTGGCGGTCGAGGTGCCCGCGGGGTGGCAGGTACGGCGGCTGCTCGATGGTCCGGGATCGCCGCGGCTGCAGGTGGTCTCACCGGAGGAGAGTCGGCGTGCGCTGTTGGTGGTGCAGTCGCCGATCCCGGACGGGCAGAGCATGGACGACGCCGCGCGGGTCCTGCGGGCCGCGCTCGAGGCGCGCGCCGACACCGCGTTCACCGGATGGCGGACCGGTGCCACCGTGGCCGATCGCCCGGCCGTCACCTACTCCGAGACCCGGGGAGATCGCCTCGTCGACTGGACGGTGGTGCTCGACGGCGGCGTGCGCATCGCGATCGGATGCCAACGGCCGCCGGACGTCGAGACACCCTCGGCGGAATGCCTGCACGCGGTCGCCACTGCGCGCAGCATCCGATGAAAGACGTTCGTGGACAGGGGGAACCGATCACGGCCGCGCTGCGTCCAACCAGATGAAGGCAATCAGAAAGGACATCGCATGACCAACGCACTGACCACCGACCTCGACGTGATGACCTCGGTCGCCGCGCAGATCGAGACGCGCAACGCCGAGCTGCGGGCCACGCTCGCGGCGTTCATCGGACGCATGGGCAGCGTGCCGCCCTCGGTGTGGGGCGGGGCGGCGGCGACGCGGTTCGCCGACGTCGTGCAGCGGTGGAACGCCGAGTCGCTGCGCCTGCACACCGCCCTCGACCGCATCGCCGAGACCATGCGCGCCAACGAGGCCACGCTGCGGGCGTCGGCCGACACGCACGCCGCCGGCCTGACGGCGGTCGCGGCGACGCTGTGACCGACCCCGCCCGAGAATCCGACCCCCTCACGAGAATGGAGCACCACCCATGGATGCGGTCCTGTCCTACGACTTCGCGGAGATCGAACACACCGTCCGCGCACAGATCCACGACACGTCGGCCCGGTTCAACGCTGCGTTGGACGACCTGCGGGCGCAACTCACGCCGCTGATGGCGGTGTGGACCCGCGAGGCCGCGCAGGCCTACCGGGTCGAGCAGGCGCGTTGGGATCAGGCCGCCGCCGCGCTCAACGACATCCTGTTCCGGCTGGGCAACGCCGTGCGCGACGGGGCGGACGACGTGGCCGCCACCGACCGGCGTGCCGCCGCCGCCTGGGGCGGGTAGGGCTGCCGCGCGGTTCCGGGCGGTGGAGAGGACCATCTGGGACCGCGCGGTTCACCTGGGTGGCGACCGCGTGTTGCGCTACGCTGGCAACACGCCGTGGCCAGCAGAAACAAGGCCGTCCAGGAGTGTGATCGCCGGTGGGTTCGTCGATGCCGACGCCAGGCGGGGCCGTCGGTCCGACGGGTTCCTCGCCTGCTGGCTCGACCGTGCGCGCCGCGCACGAGCTGTTCGTCGCCGGTGAGGTCGACGCGACGTACCTGGAATCGATGCCGTTGCGCCGCGTCGTGGCCGAGAGCTGGCAGCGCAGCATGGCCGTCGGCGTCGACCCCGACCGTGGCGGTGCCGAGCAGGCCATCACCCGCACGCTCGACGAGGTGCGCGCCCGGCATCCGCTGGCGCCCGCGCTGCCGGTGATCCGCAGACTGCTGGTGGACGACGCCATCGAGGGCGGCGTGGTCGTCGCGGTGACGGCCGCCGACGGCACGCTGCTGTGGGTGGAGGGTGACCCCGCCGCCATGCGCAAGGCCGAGGCCATGAACTTCGTCGCCGGTGCGGACTGGAGCGAGCGGCGCGCCGGTACCAACGCGCCCGGCACCGCGTTGGCGCTGGGCCGCGAACTGCAGATCCGCGGCAACGAGCACTTCTCCCGCATCGTGCAGCCGTGGAGCTGCACCGCGGTGCCCGTGCACGATCCCACCACCGGCGTCATGCTCGGGGCCATCGACCTCACCGGTGGGGACCAGGTCGCGACGCCGCAGACGCTGGCGTTGGTGCGCGCCACCGCCGTGGCCGTGGAGAACCACCTCGCGTTGCTGGCGCTCACCCGCCCGCCGGCGCCCGTGGCCGTGGGCGCGCGGCTGACGGTGCTCGGCGGAGCGCGACCGCAGTGGACGGTGACCGGTTCCGACGGGGCCCGGCACGTCAGCGCGCTGACCGGGAGGCACGCCGACATCCTGGTGTTGCTCAACCGGCACCCGGAGGGCCTGTCGGCCGATCACCTCGCGATGCTGCTCGACGACAACGACCTCGACGCGGTGACCATCCGCGCGGAGATGTCGCGCCTGCGCCGCGTGATCGGCGCCGCGTACGTGGGTTCGCGTCCGTACCGGTTGCTGGCCCCGGTGGAGTCCGACGTCGTCGAGGTGTTCGACGCGTTGCAGCGGGGCGACGTGGCCGCCGCGGTCAAGCGCTATGCGGGGGAGTTGCTGCCGCAATCGGTGTCCCCGGCCATCGCGCGGTTGCGCACCGAGTTGTCCACCAGCGTGCGCGCCGCCGTGCTGTCCACCGGGAACCTGACGCTGCTGCGGCAGTGGCTGGAGTTGCCGGAGGGGCGCGACGATCGGGACGCCTGGCGCATCCTGCGGGATACCGCTCCCGGTGACGTCGAGCGCGCCACGGCCCGGGGCCACCTGGCGGGCCTCGATCTCGACATGGCCTGAGCACGGCCGGACACGCGATCCCCACGTTGCAACCGTGGTGCAACGGTGCCGAACGTACGGTGAGTGACGAAGGACACAATCGTCGGCTGGACCGGCGAGGAGACACAGTCGCAGCGAAGCCAGGAGATCCGCATGACCGAGTACGCCCGCCCAGGGACCGAGGGCGCCCTGATGTCGTTCAAGCCCCGCTACGAGAACTTCATCGGCGGCGAATGGGTGGCGCCCACGAAGGGCCAGTACTTCGAGAACCCGACGCCGGTGACGGGCCAGGTGTTCACCGAGGTGCCCCGCTCCGACGAGTCCGACGTCGAGAAGGCGCTCGACGCCGCCCATGCGGCCGCCCCGGCGTGGGGCAAGACGTCGGCCGCCCAGCGCGCGCTGATCCTCAATCGCATCGCCGATCGCATCGAGGAGAATCTCGAGTCGATCGCGCTGGCCGAGGCGTGGGACAACGGCAAGCCGATCCGCGAGACCCTCAACGCCGACATCCCGTTGGCCGTCGACCACTTCCGGTACTTCGCCAGTGCGATTCGCGCACAGGAGGGTTCACTCTCGGAGATCGACGACGACACCGTCGCCTACCACTTCCACGAGCCGCTCGGCGTCGTCGGCCAGATCATCCCGTGGAACTTCCCGATCCTGATGGCGGTGTGGAAGCTGGCGCCGGCGCTGGCCGCGGGCAACGCGGTGGTGCTCAAGCCCGCCGAGCAGACCCCGGCGTCGATCCTGTATCTCATCGAGACCATCGCCGACCTGCTGCCTGCCGGTGTCGTCAACGTGGTCAACGGTTTCGGTGTGGAGGCTGGCAAGCCGCTGGCGTCGAGCAACCGGATCGCGAAGATCGCGTTCACCGGCGAGACCACCACGGGTCGGCTGATCATGCAGTACGCGTCGCAGAACCTGATCCCGGTGACGCTGGAGTTGGGTGGCAAGAGCCCCAACATCTTCTTCAACGACGTGCTCTCGGCCAACGACAGCTACCAGGACAAGGCGCTCGAGGGCTTCACGATGTTCGCCCTGAACCAGGGCGAGGTGTGCACGTGCCCGTCGCGCTCGCTGATCCAGGCCGACATCTACGACGACTTCCTGGCGCTGGCAGCCATCCGCACCAAGGCGGTCCGGCAGGGCAACCCGCTGGACACCGAGACCATGATCGGTGCGCAGGCCTCCAACGATCAGCTGGAGAAGATCCTGTCTTACATCGAGATCGGCAAGAGTGAGGGCGCGCAGGTGGTCACCGGCGGTGAGCGCGCCGAACTCGGCGGCGATCTGAACGGCGGGTACTACGTGGCGCCGACGATCTTCACCGGCAACAACAAGATGCGCGTCTTCCAGGAGGAGATCTTCGGGCCGGTGGTGGCGGTGACGTCGTTCACCGACTACGACGACGCCATCTCGATCGCCAACGACACGCTGTACGGCCTGGGCGCGGGCGTGTGGAGTCGCGACGGCAACACCGCCTACCGCGCGGGCCGTGACATCAAGGCCGGCCGGGTGTGGACGAACTGCTACCACCAGTACCCGGCGCATGCCGCGTTCGGCGGGTACAAGCAGTCCGGCATCGGCCGCGAGAACCACAAGATGATGCTCGACCACTACCAGCAGACCAAGAACCTGCTGGTGAGCTACAGCAATACGGCGCAGGGTTTCTTCTAGACCCGCACGTAGCGCAGCGCCTGGGACCCCGGCGTGGAGCGATCCGCGCCGGGGTTTTCCCGGCCCAACTTAATGGGCGACTAATCGACCTTTAACCTCCCGGAAATGGGAGGATGACCACAATCACCTGCAGGAATGCCGACCAATTGGTCGTACGTGAGTCCATTGCGGTTCACGTCCCCGGGAGAAATGGAGATCCACAGTGGCCGCCACCGCGCGACGCACCGTCGCTGAGCACCACGAAAGCGCCGACTACCTGGCGAAACGCCAACTGAAGAAGGGCAGCGCCGGTTGGCTGCTGCTGGCCGGCCTCGGGGTGAGCTACGTCGTCTCCGGCGACTACTCGGGCTGGAACTTCGGCCTGGCACACGGCGGCTTCGGCGGCCTGGCGATCGCCGCCGTCGTCATCGCCGCGATGTACCTGGCAGTGGTGCTGGGCATGGCCGAGCTGTCCTCGGCGCTGCCCGCCGCCGGTGGGGGTTACACGTTCGCCCGGCGGGCGCTGGGGCCGTGGGGCGGGTTCGCCACCGGCACCGCGATCCTCATCGAATACTCCATCGCCCCCGCGGCCATCGCCACGTTCATCGGCGCCTACGTGGAATCCCTTGGCCTGTTCGGGATTCAGAACGGCTGGTGGGTGTACCTGGCGGCCTACGCGATCTTCATCGGCATCCACCTGTCCGGCGTCGGCGAGGCGCTCAAGGTGATGTTCGTGATCACCGCGATCGCGCTGGTGGGCCTGCTGGTGTTCGCGGTCGCGGCGGTCGGCCACTTCGACGTCGCCAACCTCACCGACATCGCGCCCACCGACGCGGCCGGGGCCTCGGAGTGGCTCCCGTTCGGATACCTCGGCATCTGGGCGGCCATCCCGTTCGCCATCTGGTTCTTCCTGGCCGTCGAGGGCGTGCCACTGGCAGCCGAGGAGACGGCCAGCCCGGAGCGCAACGTCCCGCGCGGCATCATCGCGGCCATCGGCGTCCTGCTGGTCACCTGCGCGGCCGTACTGGTGCTGACCACCGGCGCCGGGGGCGCGGCAGCCATGTCGGAGTCGGGCAACCCGCTGGTCGAGGCGCTGGGCGAGGGGACCGCGGCCACGATCGTCAACTACGTCGGGCTGGCGGGCCTGGTCGCGAGCTTCTTCTCGATCATCTACGCCTACTCCCGGCAGCTGTTCGCGCTGTCGCGTGCGGGCTACCTGCCCACCTCGCTGTCGGTCACCAACGCGCGCAAGGCGCCGACGCTGGCCCTGATCATCCCCGGCGCCATCGGCTTCCTGTTGTCGCTCACCGGCAAGGGGGACCTGCTGCTGAACATGGCCGTGTTCGGCGCGGCGGTGAGCTACGTGCTGATGATGGGAAGCCACGTCGTGCTGCGGCTGCGCGAGCCGGACATGCCGCGGCCCTACCGCACCCCCGGTGGCGTGGTCACCACCGGCTTCGCGCTGGTGGTCGCGGGATTCGCCGTCGTCGCGACGTTCCTGGTGGACACCGTGGCCGCGCTCTGCTGTCTGGGCGTGTTCGCCGCGTTCCTGCTCTACTTCGGGCTGTACAGCCGCAAGCGGCTGGTGGCCAACTCACCCGACGAGGAGTTCGCGCTGCTCGCCGCCGCCGAGGACGGCCTGAAGTGAGGTTCCGGCAAGCACTTTCGGGCACCACCTACGAGTTCGACGGCATCGTGGAGCTGCTGGCCAAGGCGACGCCGACGCGCTCGGGCGACCAACTCGCCGGCTGTGCGGCCGAGAGCGACGCCGAACGCGCCGCCGCGGCCTGGGCGTTGGCCGAGGTGCCCCTGGCGGTGTTCCTCGACGAACTCGTGGTGCCCTACGAGACCGACGAGGTCACGCGGTTGATCGTCGACGGCCATGACCGGCAGGCGTTCTCGGCCGTCTCGCACCTCACCGTGGGCGGCTTTCGGGACTGGCTGCTGGACGCGACGGCACGCGAGAACGCCGCGCAGCGCATCGCCGCCGTCGGGCCGGGACTCACCCCGGAGATGGTCGCGGCGGTCAGCAAGATCATGCGCAACCAGGACCTCATCGCCGTGGCCGCCGCCACGCGGGTGTCGGCGGCGTTCCGCACGACCATCGGCGCGCCGGGCACGCTCGCCACCCGGCTGCAACCGAACCACCCGACCGACGATCCGCGGGGCATCGCGGCGGCGGTCCTCGACGGGCTGCTGCTGGGCTGCGGCGACGCCGTCATCGGCATCAACCCCGCCACCGATTCGCCGCACGCCACCGCCGAGTTGCTGTACCTGCTGGACTCCATCCGCGCGCGGTACGACATCCCGGTGCAGTCCTGCGTGCTGTCGCACGTGACCACCACCATCGCGCTCATCGAACAGGGCGTGCCGGTGGACCTGGTGTTCCAGTCGATCGCAGGCACGCAGGGCGCCAACGCGGCCTTCGGCGTGGACCTCGCGGTGTTGCGGGAGGGCAACGAGGCCGCCCGCTCGCTGGGCCGCGGCACCGTCGGCAACGACGTGATGTACCTCGAGACCGGGCAGGGCTCGGCACTGAGTTCGGGTACGCACCTGGGCACCGGCGGCAAGCCCGTCGACCAGCAGACGCTGGAGGTCCGCGCGTACGCGGTGGCCCGGGTATTGCAGCCGCTGCTGGTCAACACCGTGGTCGGGTTCATCGGGCCGGAGTACCTCTACGACGGCAAGCAGATCGTGCGCGCCGGGCTGGAGGATCACTTCTGCGGCAAGCTGCTGGGCCTGCCGATGGGCGTCGACGTCTGCTACACCAATCACGCCGAGGCCGACCAGAACGACATGGACACGCTGCTGACGCTGCTCGCGGCGGCGGGGGCGGCGTTCGTCATCACGGTGCCCGGCGCCGACGACGTCATGCTCGGCTACCAGAGCTTGTCGTTCCACGACGTGCTGGTGACGCGGCGGACCATGGGACTGCGGCCCGCGCCGGAGTTCGAGGCGTGGCTGCGCACGGTCGGCATGATGGACGACGCCGGGCGGCTCACCCCGCTCGACGTCACCACCTCGCCGCTGCGCGCCCTGGCCGCACCGGAGGCGTCATGACCGGCGATCAGGTTGCCGCACAGCGGTTCTGGGCCGAGCTCCGCAAGACCACCCAGGCCCGCATCGGGTTGGGCCGGGCCGGTGACGCGCTGCCCAGCAGCGCGGTGCTGCAGCTGGCCGCGGCGCACGCCGCCGCCCGCGACGCCGTGCACGTGCCGCTGGACGTCGACGCGCTGGTGACCGACGTGCGGGCGGTCGGCATCGGGGAGCCGACGGTGGTCCGCAGCCGCGCGGCGTCGCGCGGGGAGTACTTGCGCAGGCCGGACCTCGGCCGGTCCCCGGTCGACGTCACGCACGTCCCGGCCACCGGCGCCGACGTCGGCGTCGTCCTGGCCGACGGGCTCTCGCCCACCGCGCTGGCCACCCACGGGCCCGCGCTGCTGGCCGCGCTCGTCGCCGAACTCGGCCCGCGGCACACGCTGGCGCCGCCGGTGATCGCCACGCAGGCCCGGGTGGCGCTGGGTGACCACGTCGCCGAGGCCGCCGAGGTACGCACGCTGCTCGTGATCATCGGCGAACGCCCCGGGCTGAGCGTCGTGGACAGCCTGGGCATCTACCTGACGCATCTGCCACGGGTGGGGCGCACCGACGCCGACCGCAACTGCATCTCCAACGTCCACCCGCCCGACGGTCTGGCCTACGCGGCCGCGGCTCGCATCGCGGCGCGCCTGGTCGACGGCGCGGTGGCCCTGGGACGCTCGGGCGTCGACCTCAAGGACACCTCGCGGGCGGACGCCGCGTCGGCATTGGCCGCGTCACCCGTCGAGCCGCTCCCCGAGGCGTTTTGACCTGGGCAGATGACTGCCGGTAAGCTCCTCCGTCGGCGTGTGCTGCCCTCCGTGGGCAGACGGTTCCCGGGTCAACGTCGGTCGCCGGAACCCCCATCGCACGCGCCTGACCGGCACGTATCCCGAGAGAAGAAGAGGTAGCGCTGTGCCTACGTACACGCCGAAGGCGGGTGACACCACGCATTCGTGGTACGTCATCGACGCCACGGACGTGGTGCTCGGCCGGCTCGCCGTCGAAGCAGCCAAGCTGCTCCGCGGCAAGCACAAGCCGACGTTCACGCCCAATGTCGACGGTGGCGACTTCGTCATCGTCATCAATGCCGAGAAGATCGCCGTCAGCGGCGACAAGCTCACCAAGAAGTTCGCGTACAGCCACTCGGGATACCCCGGCGGCCTGCGCAAGCGCACCATCGGCGACTTGCTGATCAAGCACCCGACCCGCGTCGTCGAGAACGCGATCGTCGGCATGCTGCCGCACACCAAGCTCGGTCGTCAGGTGCAGAAGAAGCTGAAGGTGTACGCCGGTCCGGATCATCCGCACGCCGCGCAGCAGCCGATTCCGTTCGAGATCAAGCAGGTGGCGCAGTGACCGACGTGACCGAAACCGACGTGACCGAGACCGAGGTGACGGTGGACGCTGAGACCGGCGCCTACACCACCGAGTCGACCGAGACCGAGACGCATCCCGACGACGCTGCCGCCGTGCGTGAGCCGGTGTACATCGACCGTCCGATCCAGACCGTCGGCCGCCGCAAGGAGGCCGTGGTCCGCGTGCGCCTGGTGCCGGGCACCGGCAAGTTCAACCTCGACGGCCGCAGCCTCGAGGACTACTTCCCGAACAAGGTGCACCAGCAGCTCATCAAGGCGCCGCTGGTGACCGTCGACCGGGTCGACACCGTCGACATCTACGCCCACCTCGATGGTGGCGGCCCCTCGGGGCAGGCCGGCGCACTGCGTCTGGCCATCGCGCGTGCGCTGATCATCGTGCAGCCCGAGGACCGTCCGGCCCTGAAGAAGGCCGGCTTCCTCACGCGTGACCCGCGCGCCATCGAGCGCAAGAAGTACGGTCTGAAGAAGGCCCGCAAGGCGCCTCAGTACAGCAAGCGCTGATCTGCGGATCGCTGTTCGTCCCCGAGCAGTGCGCGGCCGGACGTTTCGACGTCTGGCGGCGCACTGCTCGCGGTGTTTGTGAGGGAGGTTGAGCATGGGCCGAATGTTCGGTACCGACGGCGTGCGCGGGGTCGCCAATCGCGATCTGACCGCCGAGCTGGCGCTGGCCCTCGGCTCGGCCGCCGCCCGGCTGGGCACGTCGGGGCGCACCCGGCGCGTGGCCGTGGTGGGCCGCGATCCCCGCGCCAGCGGTGAGATGCTCGAGGCCGCCGTGATCGCGGGGCTGACGAGCGAGGGCGTCGACGCGCTGCGGGTGGGCGTGCTGCCGACGCCTGCCGTGGCGTTCCTGACCAAGGCCTACGACGCCGAGTTCGGCGTGATGATCTCGGCGTCGCACAACCCGATGCCCGACAACGGCATCAAGATCTTCGGCCGTGGCGGCCACAAGCTCGACGACGCCACCGAGGACCGCATCGAGGACCTGGTGCGCACCGGTCCCGCGACCCGTCCCGTCGGCGCGGACATCGGCCGCATCGTCACCGCGACCGACGCCTTGGACCGTTACCTCGCCCACGTCGCCACGGCGGTCACCACGCCTGCCGAGGGGCTGACGGTGGTCGTGGACTGCGCGCACGGTGCGGCGTCGCACGCGGCGCCGTCGGCCTACCGGGCGGCCGGCGCGCACGTGATCGCGATCAACGCCGAACCCGACGGGCTGAACATCAACGACGGGTGCGGGTCGACGCACATGGAGGCCGTGGCCGAGGCGGTCCGCCATCACGGCGCCGACCTGGGGCTCGCCCATGACGGCGATGCCGACCGGTGCCTGGCCGTGGACGCCGACGGCAACGTCGTGGACGGCGACGCCATCATGGTGATCCTGGCGCTGGCGCTGCGCGAGCGCGGGGAACTGGTGGCCGACACGTTGGTGGCGACGGTGATGAGCAACCTGGGCTTGCACCTGGCGATGCGGGAGGCCGGCATCGGGGTGCGGGTCACCGGGGTCGGTGATCGCTACGTCCTGGAGGAGCTGCGGTCCGGTGGGTTCGCCCTCGGCGGCGAGCAGTCCGGGCACATCGTGATGCCTGCGTACGGCACCACCGGTGACGGCATCGTCACCGGGCTGCGGTTGCTGTCGCGGATGGCGCAGACCGGGTCGACGCTGGCCGAGTTGTCGGCGCCCATGCGCACGCTGCCGCAGGTGCTGATCAACGTCGCGGTGTCGGACAAGGCCACGGTCGCCGAGGCGCCCGCGGTGATGACCGCCGTGGCGGAGGCGAAGGCCGAGCTCGGCGACACCGGGCGAATCCTGTTGCGGCCCTCGGGTACCGAACAGGTCGTGCGCGTCATGGTCGAGGCCGCCGACGAGGACACCGCGCGGTTGGTCGCCGCGCGCGTCGCGGAGTCGGTGAGCGACCAGGGCTGAGCCCGCCGTCGGGGCCGGGTCGGATTCGGGGGAACCGATCGGGGTCGTGCTGCGTCCAACTCACCATGGCACGATTGGACGCCGCTCGGGTCGACGTCGCGACGCTGCGGGACGTGGCCCTCGGTTATGACTCGGTGGGGGAGGCGCTGGCGGTGGCCAGGGCGCGCCTCGCGGGGCTGACGTTCGACGGCTCCGTGGCGGGTCGGGCCCACGCGGCGCGGGGCGATGCGTTGCGCACCACCATGATCCGTCTGGACGATGCGCTGCGGCGCTGGTCCGGCGACGTGGCGGCGGTGGCCGCCGCGGTGCGCGCCGCCGCCGACGGGTACGCCCGGTCCGACGCTGCCGCCGCCGAACGGTTGGTGTGACGTGACGGACGTGACGGCGCGGCTGGCTCAGGGGTTGCCCGCGGTGGACAACGCCGGCGAGTACGCGGCGGCGTGCCGCAGCCTCGGGTTCGCCGGGCCGTCGGACGCCGCCCTCGCCGACTGGTACGGCACCGAGGAGGGCATGGATCTGGCTGCACTGCAATCGGATTCGGAGACGCTCGCCGCGGTGGCAACGGCGGCGCGGGAGGCCGCCGACCGGCAGGCCGCGCTGCGTGCCCGCCTGGGTGGGGCGTGGGCGGGGGCGGGCGGCGC
>NZ_JBYVYK010000086.1:0-11979 GCF_058148405.1 Mycobacterium sp. DHQP2018-32-09
GCCGCGCGGCGGGCCGCCACCGCCACCACCGTCCGGCATGGGCCCGCCGGGCCGCCCGCAGCGACCCCCGCCGCCCCCGCCACCGGATGCGACGACGACCGTGCTGGCCCACCCGCTCCCGGGCGGTGATCGCCTGATCATGGTCGCCGACACCACGGCCACGACGCGGCTTCTGGGCCAATTGCGGATGGCGATGCTGGCCGCGGCGTTGGTGGCGCTCGTCCTGGCGGCCGCCGGCGTCGCGCTGGTGGTGCGGGCGGCGTTGCGCCCATTGGACCGCCTGACCACGCTGGCCACCGCGATCACCTCGGGTGACCGCGGCAGGCGGCTGCGTCCCGACCGGCCCTCGACGGAGCTGGGTCGCGCGGCGTTGGCCTTCGACGAGATGCTCGACGAGTTGGAGGCCTCCGAGGCGCGGGCCAGACGGTCCGCGGACACGGCCGCACACGCGGAGGCCACGACGCGCCGGTTCCTGGCCGACGCGGCTCACGAACTGCGCACCCCCATCTCGGGCATCCAGGCCGGTGCCGAACAGATGGTCGGGGCGGCAAGCCAACACGTCGACGATCCCGACCACGACCGGCAGCGTCACCGTGCCGCCCTGGTGCTCGCCGAGGCGCGCAGCGCCGGTCGCCTGGTGGCCGACATGCTCGACCTCAGCCGCATCGACGCCGGGGTGCAGATGCATTGGCAGCGCTGTGATCTGGCCGCGCTTGCCGAGGACGTGCGCGCCAGGACCGCGATGCTGGCGCCGTCGGTCACCGTGACGCGGTCCGGTGTGGCCACGCTGCCACTGGTGACCGACCCCGGCCGGGTCAGCCAGATCCTCACCAATCTGACCGACAACGCCCGCAGGCACACGCCCGTCGGGGGCAGCATCGTCATCGACGTCGGTGCGGCCGCGGGCGGTGCGGTGGTGTCGGTCGTCGACACCGGTTCCGGCGTGCCCGACGACCAGCGGGAGCGCATCTTCGAACGCCTGGTTCGGCTCGACGAGTCACGCACGCGCGATCACGGCGGCGCAGGCCTGGGCCTGTCGATCGCGCGCGGGCTGGCCCAGGCGCTGGGCGGCCGACTCGAGTGCCTGCCCAGCCGGTCGGGTGCCCACTTCCAGCTGTGGCTTCCCGCGGCGCCGGTGGGCTGAGCGGGCGCTACCGTGCGGTGTCGCGGTAGCGCGCCGCCCGGCGCACCAGCTCCAGGTCGGGTTGGTCGAGCAGCGGGTGGCGTGACGCGTAGACCTCCAGCACGGCGTCGAAACGCGCGGCGACGCGGTCGGCCGTGATGCCGAACTGGGTCGGCCGATCGTCGGAACGCGCTGTCGGCACCGGCAATCCGGAGTCCAGGACATAGGTCAGGATGCTGCGGTCGTACCAGTCGAGATGCATCGTGGGCCCGCCGTCACCACGAGACCGCGAACTCGCCCGCGGCGTCGAGCAGCCAGTCGGCGAGGTAGCGCGCGAACGACGCCCGGACGAAGATGCGGTAGTCGGTGCCGTCGGTGCCGTCGGTGCCGTCGGTGCCGTCGGTGCCTTTGCCGGCGAGCGGGACCAACACGACCGCGGCCTGCGCGAGCATGGTCTGCAGCGCGGCGCCCGGCCCGCACACCGACGGGTGCAGGTCCAACGAACACCCCTTGGCCAGCACGTCGCGGGCGCGTTGCCCGCGCAACCGGATCACCGTGCGTTGCGCGGAGACGTCGACCGCGGCGCCGCCGGACGCCCCGACCGCGTCTCGAAGCGTCGCCTCGAGCCGCTCGCCCGACTGCGTCGCCGAGGTGATCAGCCACTCCTCGGGCCCCAGCCAGATCGCGGCGACGTCGCCGCCGGTGGTCACGGTCCCGGGGCTCGTGGGCAGCGCGTCCAGACCGAGCACCGCGGCCGCGGCGGTTGCCCCGGCGCCCGCCGGATCCACCCACAGGTCGACCATGGCGACGAACGGTTCCTCCTGCAGCCGTGCGGATTCTGGCAGTCGCGCGAAGCGATCGGCGTACGCCTGAAGTGGACTCCGGCGGGTCAGTTCTTCGGCCAACCCGGCTTCGGCCAACCCGGTTTCGGCCAATCCAGTCGCAGCCGACCCGGTTCCAGCCATCTCGGTGTCAGCCATCGCGGCGCGCTCCTTCGGGATCGACGAGGACGGATCCGGTGACCTCGACGGCCACCAGGGCACCGTCGACGGGGACGGTGAGGGTGTCTCCGATGCGGGCGTGACCGCCCTTGACCAATGCCAGCGCGAACGGTCTGCCGAGTTCGGCGCTGCGATAGCTCGACGTCACGTGTCCGAGCATCGGGACGGGTGGCGGCGGGAGGACGCCGGATTCCGGCGTCTCGATGATCTGCGAGCCCTCCGGCAGCACCGTCTGCGCGTCGACCGGGAGCAATCCCACGAACTGCTTGCGCAGGGGGTTCAGGTTCTCGCTGCGGGTGAAGGAACGCTTGCCGACGAAGTCCGGCTTCTTCTTCGACACCACCCAGTTCATCCCGAGATCCTGTGGCGTGACGGTGCCGTCGGTGTCCTGTCCGATGATCGGGTAGCCCTTCTCGGCGCGCAGTACGTGCATGGCCTCGGTGCCGTACGGCGTGATGCCGTAGGGCTCGCCGGCGGCGATCAGCCGCTCCCACACCGCGGCGGCGTGCCAGCCGTCGACGTTGACCTCGTAGGCCAGTTCGCCCGAGAAGCTCACGCGGCCGATGCGCACGTGCACGCCGTCGAGCGTGGTGTCCCGCCACGCCATGAACGGGAACGCCTCGTTGCTGACGTCCACGTCACCGAACACGGCGCCGACGACGTCGCGTGACTTCGGACCGACGACGGGGAACGTGTGCCACTGCTCGGTGACCGACGTCAACCGCACCCGCAGGTGCGGCCACTCGGTCTGCAGCCACTCCTCCATCCACTCCAGGATCCGGGCGGCGCCGCCGGTGGTGGTGAACGCCTGGTAGCGGTCGTCGGCCAGGCGCATCACGGTGCCGTCGTCGATGACCATGCCGTCGACGCCGCACATCACGCCGTAGCGCAACATGCCGACCTTGAGCGTGCTCATCATGTTGGTGTAGAGCAGATCGAGGAACGCGCCGGCGTCCGGGCCCTGCACGTCGATCTTGCCGAGCGTGGATCCGTCGAGGATGCCGACTCCCGTTCGCGCCGCGGCGCATTCGCGCAGCACGGCCGTCTCCATGTCCTCGCCGGCCTGCGGATAGTACCGGGGACGCTTCCACTGGCCGACGTCCTCGAACACCGCTCCGTGGGTCACGTGCCAGTCGTGGACCGCGGTCACCCGCTCGGGATCGAACAGGGGGCCGCGGCTACGGCCGGCGAGCGCGGCGAAGGCCACCGGGGTGTACGGCGCCCGGAACGTGGTGACACCCAGCTCGCGGATGGGCACCCCGAGCAGCTCGGAGGTGATGCCCGAGGCCACGACACCCGACGTCTTGCCCTGGTCGTGGGCCGTGCCGATGGTGGTGTAGCGCTTGACGTGTTCCATCGACCGCATGCCCGCTCCGACGGCGCGCATCAGGTCCTCGACGGTCGCGTCGCGTTGCACGTCCACGAACTGGCGCGCCGCCTCCTCGGGTGCGGTGTGGGCGACCCGCCACCGCACGACGCCCGGATCCGTGCCGACGGCCACCGGATCGCCCTCCCCGGGGAGGGGTTCGGATGACGCCGCGACACCCAGCTCGGACAGCGCGGCCGCGGCGGCCTCGCGTCCGGAGCGCAGGCAGCCCGGCAGGTCGAACACGCCGGTGGCGGCACCGGCCACCCGTACCCCGGCCAGGGGTTCGGCGGGGACGAAGGCGCCGAGTGCGTCGTCGTAGCGCAGCGTGCCCCTGGCCTGGCTGAACAGGTGCACGGCGGGATTCCAGCCGCCGCTGACGAGCAGCGCGTCACATGCCAGTTCGACACTCTCCCCGGTCCGCTCGTCGCGGACCACGGCATGGGTGACGTGCGTGTCGCCGCGGGTCCCGTTGACCGCCGACGAGTTTCGTACGTCGATGCCGCGCGCCGCGCACGCGTCGCGCAGCTGCCGAGCCACGGTGGGGCGGACGTCGACGATCGCCGTGATGGTCACACCGGCGTCGTGCAGGTCGAGCGCGCTCCGATAGGCACTGTCGTTGGTGGTGAACACGACGGCGTCCGTGCCGACGAGCACGCCGTAGCGATGCAGGAACGTGCGGGCGCCGCCTGCGAGCATGATGCCGGGCCGGTCGTTGTCGGTGAACACCACGGGACGCTCGTGGGCGCCGGCGGCGACCACGACCTGGCGGGCGCGGATGCGCCACACCCGCTGCCTGCTGATGCCCGCGGGCGCCAGCGCTCCCAGGTGATCGGTGCGGCGCTGCACGGCCAGGATGAACCCGTCGTCGTAGTGGCCGAATGCCGTGGTGCGCTGCAGGTGCAGCACCTCGCGGTGACCGGCCAGCTCGGTCACGGCATCGGCGACCCAGTCGGTGGCGGGGCGGCCGTCGATGGTGTCGCGCGCACCCAACAGTGCCCCACCGGGCTCGCTCTGCTCGTCGAGCAGCACCACGCGGGCCCCGGCGCGCGCCGCGGTCAGGGCGGCGGCCAGACCGGCGGGGCCGGCGCCGGCGACCACGACGTCGCAGTGCACGTGCGTGGCGTCATACGTTGCGGGATCGGCGATCTCGGCGAGGCGTCCCTGACCGGGGATGCCGCGGGCCACCAGCCCGTCGAACAGCTCGATGGTGGTGGCCAGCAGCATCGGCTCGGGGAACGGGTACTCCACCTGCACCAGTCCGCCGGTGTCCTCCGCCCACGCCGACGTGAAGCCGCGCGGTCTGCCCATCTTGATGCTGGTGGTCACCTGGTGAATGCCGTTGGCCAGCAGAGCCGATGCCAGCGTGTCCCCGGCATGCCCGGTCAGTTCTCGACCGTCGAAGGTGAACGCGACGGTGGTCGAGCGGTCGATGCGGCCCCCCTCGCCGGCGCGCATGGCCGTCATCGGATCGCCGGCTTCGGCTCGCCGGTGCGGTACACGGCGTGGAAGCGGTAGGTGGCGGTGTCGCGCACGGCGTTGAACCAGCGGCGGCAGCCCGCGCCGTGGTTCCAGCGTTCGGCGAACATGCCCTTCGGGTTGTTCCGGTAGAACACGTAGTGCGCCCACTGTTCGTCGTCGAGGGCCTGCGGGTCCTCGGGGTAGGCCACGTGGGCCTCACCGCCGTAGCGGAATTCGGTCTCTTCCCGCGGTCCGCACCACGGGCATTCGATGAGTTGCATGGCTGGCTCCTCGGGGCAGCGGTGAATGGGTGTGCGGCGCAACGGAACGTCAGTGCGCGACGCCAGCGGCGCCGTGCTCGTCGACGAGCGCCCCGGAGACGAAGCGATCGAGGCCGAACGGGGCGACGTAGTCGTGTTCGGACTCGTTGGCGATGGTGTCGGCGAGGCACCAGCCGATGCCCGGCGTGACCTTGAATCCGCCGGTGCCCCAGCCGGCGTTGAGATACAGGTTCTCGTAGCCGACGCGGCCCACGATGGGCGAGGCGTCGGGGCAGACGTCGACGATGCCTGCCCAGGTGCGCAACAGGTGGGCGCGGGCGAACACGGGGAACAGTTCGACGGCGGCGGCCATCTGGCGTTCGATGACGTGGAACGCGCCCCGCTGGCCGTAGCCGTTGTAGGAGTCGACGCCGGCGCCCATGACCAATTCGCCCTTGTGTGCCTGCGATACGTAGACGTGCACGGCGTTGGACATCACGATCGTCGGGTGCACGGGCTCGAGCAGTTCGGAGACGAGCGCCTGCAGCGGATGGCTCTGCAGCGGCGTGCGGATGCCGAGCATGTCGGTCAGTGTCGACGTGTGCCCGGCCGCGCACAACGCGATCCGGCCCGCGGCGATGTCACCGCGCGTGGTGCGCACGCCGGTGACCCGGTCCCCGGCCGTGGTGAAGCCGGTGACCTCGCAGTTCTGGATGACGTCGATCCCGGCCTGGTCCGCGCGACGCGCGAAACCCCAAGCCACCCAGTCGTGCTTGGCGATGCCCGCCCGCGGTTGGTAGGTGGCCCCCAGCACCGGATAGCGGATGTCACTCGACGTGTTGACGATGGGGCAGAGGTCGGCGACCTCCTTGGGCTCCAGCCATTCGGCGTCGATGCCGTTGAGTTTGTTGGCCTCGACGCGGCGCACGCCGTCGCGGACGTCCTGCAGGCCGTGGGCCAGGTTGAGCACGCCGCACTGCTTGAAGAGGATCGGGTAGTCGAGGTCGTCCTCGAGGCCCTCCCACAGCTTCAGGGCGTGTTCGTAGATGCGGGCGCTCTCGTCCCACAGGTAGTTGGAGCGGATCAGCGTGGTGTTGCGGGCCATGTTGCCGCCGGCCAGCCAGCCGCGCTCGAGTACCGCGACGTTGGTGATGCCGTGGTTCTTGGCCAGGTAGTGCGCGGTGGCGAGGCCGTGGCCGCCGCCGCCGACGATCACGACGTCGTAGGATTTCTTGGGTTCTGGTGTGCGCCAGAGGAAGTCGGGATGTTCGGGCAGGTGCGCGCCGGGTGGCGTGCCGGGGGCGGGGTGCGTGGTCACCACGAGTCCTTCGTCGGGTAGAGCGGGAAGCGGCGGGCGATGTCGGTGACACGCGCCCGGAGGCGGTCGAGTGCGGCGTCGTCGGTGGTGGGGCGCAGTGCGTGGCTGGTGACGTCGGCGACCTCGCCGAACGCCTCGAGGTCGAGACCGCGCGTCGCCAGTGCCGCGGTGCCGATGCGCACGCCCGAGCTGACCATCGGCGGCCGCGGATCGAACGGAACGGCGTTGCGGTTGACCGTGATGCCGACTCGGTGCAGCCGATCCTCGGCCTGCTTGCCGTCCAGTTCCGACGCGCGCAGGTCGACGAGGACCAGGTGCACGTCGGTGCCGCCGGAGACCACGTCGATGCCGGCGTCCCGGGAGTCCGCGGCCAGCAGGCGCTCGGCGAGGACCTTCGCGGCGTCGAGCGTCAGCTGCTGGCGTGCGCGGAACGCGGGCTCGGCGGCGAGCTTGAACGAGACCGCCTTGGCCGCGATGACGTGCTCGAGCGGGCCGCCCTGCTGGCCGGGGAACACCGCGGAGTTGAACTTCTTGGCCAGCGCGGGGTCGTCGGTGAGGATGATGCCGCCGCGCGGTCCGCCGAGGGTCTTGTGCGTCGTCGACGTGACGACGTGGGCGTGGGGCACGGGGGAGGGGTGCAGCCCGGCCGCGACCAAACCGGCGAAGTGCGCCATGTCGACCATCAGATATGCGCCGACCTCGTCGGCGATGCTCCGGAACTCGGCGAAGTCGAGGTGGCGGGGGTAGGCCGACCAGCCGGCGATGATGACCTGGGGCCGGTGTTCGCGAGCCACCCGGCGCACCTCGGCCATGTCGACGCGGTGGTCGTCCTGGCGCACGTGGTAGGCGGCGACGTCGTAGAGCTTGCCGGAGAAGTTCAGCCGCATGCCGTGGGTGAGGTGGCCGCCGTGGGCCAGGTCCAGGCCGAGGATCTTCTCGCCGGGCGCGAGCAGCGCCGACAGGGCGGCGGCGTTGGCCTGCGCCCCCGAGTGCGGTTGCACGTTGGCGTGCCGGGCGCCGAACAGCGCCGTGACGCGGTCGATGGCGAGCTGCTCGATGACGTCGACGTGCTCGCAACCGCCGTAGTAGCGGCGGCCGGGGTAGCCCTCGGCGTACTTGTTGGTCAGCACGCTGCCCTGGGCCTGCATCACCGCGAGCGGGGCGAAGTTCTCGCTGGCGATCATCTCCAGGGTGCTTTCCTGGCGGTGGCGTTCGGCGGAGATGGCGGCGGCGACCTGCGGGTCGACGTCGTCCAGGGGGCGCTGGAGGCCGGTGTCCGGGTGCAGTGCTGCCGACGAACCCAAGACGTCTGTCACTGCAGTCCTCCTCGACTAATGGATGATTAATATATCAGTTGGCTGGCACCTTAACCGGCCGTGCGGGCCGGGGTCAAGGGTGGTCGCCATGCTTGATTCCACGTGTCGCGCATTGATATATTAGTCTCGTATCTGTTCGGGGACAGCCGTGCCGCAACAACCGGGCCAACGTCCGAGGAAGGGCGGTGAACGACGTGACGATCAGCGTCTTCGAGCTGTTCAAGGTGGGCATCGGCCCGTCGAGTTCGCACACCGTCGGACCCATGAAGGCCGCCCACCTGTTCGCCTCGCGGCTTGCCGACCGGGGCCTGCTGGAGCGCACCGCCCGGGTGCGGTGCGAACTCTTCGGCTCCCTGGGGGCCACCGGCCACGGCCACGGCAGCGTCAAGGCCGTGGTCCTCGGGCTCGAGGGTCAGCAACCGCATCTGGTGGATCCCGTGGCCGCGCAACCGCGTGTCGACGAGATCCGCGAGCGACGCCGGCTCCGGCTCGCCGGGGTGCGCGACGTCGACTTCGACGTCGATCGCGACGTCGTGCTGCACCGTCGCAAGCGGCTGGAGTTCCACAGCAATGGGCTGACCTTCGAGGCCTTCGACGACCGCGGTACCCGGCTGGAGCGCCGTGAGTACTACTCCGTCGGCGGCGGCTTCGTCCTCGACCAGGACGCCACGGGCAACGCCACGCTGGTCGCCGACCAGACACCGGTGCCGTACCCGTTCTCCACCGGCGCGCAGATGTTGCAGTGCTGCGCCGAGACCGGGCTGCGCATCAGCGACCTCGTGCTGGCCAACGAGACCACCTGGCGCAGCGAGGGCGACGTGCGCGCCGGGCTGCTCGACATCTGGAAGGTCATGCAGGAGTGCGTCGAACGCGGCACCCACGTCAGCGGGGTACTGCCCGGCGGCTTGAAGGTGCGCCGCCGGGCCGCGCAGCTGCTGGAACGCCTGCGCACCGGCGGCGACGAAGGCGATCCCCTGCGGGCCATGGAGTGGGTGACGCTCTACGCGTTGGCCGTCAACGAGGAGAACGCCGCGGGCGGCCGCGTGGTGACGGCGCCCACCAACGGCGCGGCCGGCATCGTCCCGGCGGTCATGCACTACTGCCGGCGGTTCGTCCCCGGTTTCGACGACGACGCCGTGGTCCGCTTCCTGCTCACCGCCGGCGCGATCGGCCTGCTGTTCAAGGAGAACGCCTCGATCTCCGGCGCCGAGGTCGGCTGCCAGGGGGAGGTGGGCTCCGCGTGCTCGATGGCGGCGGCCGGGCTAGCCGAGATCCTCGGCGCCACACCGGCTCAGGTCGAGAACGCCGCCGAGATCGGCATCGAGCACAACCTCGGGCTGACCTGCGACCCGGTGGGCGGCCTGGTGCAGATCCCGTGCATCGAACGCAACGCCGTGGCCTCGATGAAGGCCATCGGCGCGGCCCGGATGGCGCTGCACGGCGACGGCACCCACCACGTGTCGCTGGACAAGGCCATCAAGACCATGCGGGACACCGGTGCCGACATGAGCGTGAAGTACAAGGAAACCGCGCGAGGTGGCCTGGCGCTCAACGTCATCGAACTTCCCCTGAACGCCGTCGAATGCTGAGGACCGCATGACCACCCTGATCCTGACGCTGAGCTGCCCCGAGCGACCCGGCATCGTGCACGCCGTCACGCGGTTCGTCCTCGACCACGGCGGCGCCATCGTGCAACATCAGCAGTTCGACGACGCCACCTACGGACGACTGTTCCTGCGCACCGCCTTCCGGGTGGACGACGCGATCGCCGAAGAGCGCGTCGCCGCCGACTTCGCCGCCGTCGCCGCGGAATTCGGCATGACCTACGCCATCCGCGGCGATCGCGCGCCGCGCGTCCTGGTGATGGTGTCCAAACAGGGACACTGCCTCAACGACCTGGTGTTCCGTTGGCGTTCGGGCACTCTCGGCGGGGAGCTGGTGGCGGTGGTGTCCAACCACGACGACTTGCGCGCCATGGCAGCGGCCGCCGGCCTACCCTTCCAAGTCATTCCGGTGACCAGCGACACCAAGAAGCAGGCCGAGTACGAGTTGTTGGAACTGGTCGAGGCGCTCGACGTCGACCTGGTGGTGCTCGCCCGCTACATGCAGGTGCTCTCCGACGAGACCTGCACCGCCCTGCACGGCCGGGCCATCAACATCCACCATTCCTTCCTGCCCGGCTTCAAGGGCGCTCGGCCCTACCGGCAGGCCTTCGAACGCGGCGTGAAACTGGTGGGCGCCACCGCCCACTACGTCACCCCCGATCTCGACGAGGGACCGATCATCGAGCAGGAGGTGATCCGCATCGATCACTCCTACGACGAGCGCGCCCTCTCCACCGTCGGGCGTGACGCCGAGGCACTCGCGCTCGCCCGTGCCGTCCGCTGGCACTGCGAGGGCCGGGTGCTGCTCAACGGCCACGGCACCGTCGTGTTCCGCTGACCTCGGATTGCGCCCGGATCACGCATCGTCGACGTGGGGTCCGGCCTGCAGGGCCGCGACCATCAGGTCCAGGGTGCGTTCGAAGGTCGTTGCCGCATCCGCGGTTTGGCCGACCTCGGCGATCTCGATCGTCACCGCGCCGTGGATGGCGTACCAGACGGCTTGACTGGTGTCGTCGAGATCCGGCGCCGACGACGACCCCAACGGGTCGGTGACGTCGCCGACCATGCCGACCAAGGTGTCGAAGACCCGCCGGCCGCGGGCGCGCACCGGGGAGTCGCGAGGGGCGGCGGGGGAGCCCGTCGCGAACATCAACGCATACTGGGCGGGGTGGGACAGCGCGAACGCGCGGTAGCCGCGGCAGGCGTGGCGGAGCCGGTCTGCGGGCGGCGGTCCGGCATCGACGGCGATGGCCAGCGCCAACGCGTCGAATGCGCGCACGGCCAGGGCGTCGAGCAGCCCGTCCTTGCCGTCGAACCGGTTGTAGATCCCCATCGGTGCCACGCCCGCCTCCTGCGCGACGGCGCGCACGGTGACACCGGCGGCGCCGTCGCGGTCGAGGACGGTCTCGGCCGCGTCGAGCAACGCGGCCGAGACCTGATCGCTGGCAGTGCGGGTGCGGCGGTGCCCGGATCGGGACATGCTCACCCCTCCTTTATGACCCCGCGTTCGTACAGCCACGCCCGCACCGTGTCCGCCACGTCGCTCCAGCCGCCGTCGATCGTCAGCGAGTGCCCTCGGCCCTCGAACTCGCGGAAGTCGGTGATGGCCTCCGACGAGCCGTAGAGGCGATGGGCGGCCTTGGCCGTCACCAGCGGCACGGTGTGGTCGACGGTACCGCCGGTGATCAGCAGCGGCCCGCGCGACCCGTTGCGGGTGTTCACTCGAGTCGCCGCACCCGGCGTCAGGTTGGCCGTGGCCGCTTGGAACAGCGGCCTGCCCGGAGACGGGATCGCCCACCGGCTCCAGAGTGCGTCGGATTCCGCGGGCTCGAGGGCGTTGCCGAAGGCGTAGCGCCACTGTTCCTTGGTCAGGGCCGTCACCCGGGTGCGGTTGCGCGGGTCGTGCAGCACCGGCCACGCCGAACGGAGTTGCGCGAACGGCAGCGGCCGGACGCCCTTGATGGGCGCGGGATCGATGGCGACCGCCGCGGCGGCCCGGTTCCCGTCGAGGAGCCGCTGGGCGACCAGGCCGCCGAAGGAGTGCCCGATGACCACCGGCGGCGTGTCGTAGTCGGCCAGGATCCGCCCGAAGTGCTCCACGATCTCGTCGACGCCGACCCCTGCCTGACCCGACGGGTCTCGGCGGGTGAGTTCGGCCGTCGCGAGTTCGCCGGGCCAGGCCGGTGCGACGGCGCGGTGACCGTGCTCGGCGAGATGGTCGATCCAGGGTTGCCACGCCTCGCGTGACACCCACAGGCCGTGAATCAAGACGAGGTCCGCCATGGGGACCACTCCATCGGTTGTAGAACGATGTTCTATAACCGAAGGAACGAGACGGCGCCGCCCGGTATTCCCACCGTCGGCAGACGCCGAGAGGGCACGCGAGCCGTGGCTCGCGTGCCCTCTCGGTTCCGTTCGGGCGGACTAACCGCGTGACGGACTAGCCGCCGGTGCCCACGCAGATGCCGCCCGCGCAGGCGCCTGCGCCGCCGGGACCTGCACCCGCGCTCGCACCGGGGACGCCCGCGCT
>NZ_JBYVYK010000087.1:0-10551 GCF_058148405.1 Mycobacterium sp. DHQP2018-32-09
CTTGGGGGTGGCGGCGGGCTTGGGGGTGTCGACGGGCTTGGGGGTGTCGACGGGCTTGGACACCCAGTTGCTCCCGGGAGCACCCGCGGGGATGAACTCGCCCTCGGCGGGTGCGGGCTGCCAGCCCTCGCCGCCGGCGGTGTGCCTGCCCGGCCGTTCCGGCGCCTGCCAGGGTGAGGGCGGAGCGGCGGGGGTGACCGGGGGTGGCGGCACGGGTGGCTGGGGGGCCGGCGGCTGCTGGGGTGGGTGGAATGGTGGCGGCTGCCAACCGAACGCGGCGGCAGGAGCCGCCTGGGGGGTGGGGCCCGGCCGACGGTGCGAGCCGCCCGCCTCGACCGAGGTCCACCACCGCTCCGCCGGCTCCGGCTCGGGCGGGTGCGGCTCCACCGGCACGTCGATGATGGGGCTCTCGGCGGTGTCGGCCGACGGCACCTCGTCCTCGACCACGTCGGCGGCGTCGACCCGACTCGACACGACGCGACCCGGTGTGGGGATCGCCTCGGCCGGTCCGGGCCGCGCCTCGACGCGATCCCAGTCGGGGAAGCGGTGCACGGTGGTGCGTTCGGTCTCCAAGGCGGGCCGCTGTTCGAGGTCGGTGTCGAAGATGATCTCGAGGTGGGCCCGCAGCGCGGCCAGTTCGGCGCGCAGGCTGGCGACCTCGTCGGCGGTCTCGGAGCGGATCTCCGAGCCGATCTCGCGGCGCAGGTGCGCCTCGAGCCCCAGTTCGTACTCCCGGCGCGCGGAGATCTCCCGGTCCAGCTGCAAGTCGTAGACCAGCTTGAGATCGCGGGCGCGGGCCGCGTCGGCGTCGGCCTGCCTGCGGTAGATGAAGGAGACGAACGCGGCGACGACGGCGGCCCACAGCGCGACGATGACGGCCAGCTTGAGCAGTTCCACCCGATTGCTGAACACCAGTACCGAACTCGCGACGATGGCGAGTACCAACAGTGCGGTGAGCAGCACCCACCCGGGCCCGCGGTTGATGCGCCGCTGGCGCGCACCACGGATCGGATCGGTCATGCGCCGACTGTACCGTCGAAGACTCGCCTGGCGGGCCGACCACCACGGCGATTCGGCGCACCAAGGGCTTTGGCGTTACGGGTCCGTTACCGCGTCGGGATCGTCGGGCGGTTCCTGCGGTGACGTGCAGCAGTGCTGCAGCCAGAGGGCGGCCGCGACCAGGGCCAGCGCGCTCAGCGCGGCGACGACGGCACCGCGGGTGTCCTGCGCCGCCACCCGCAGTTCCCCGCGGCGGGGCAGCAGGTATGCGAGCACCGCGAGCCACCATCCGGCCACGACCGCGCCCACCCACGCCGACGCCTTGGCGACCATCACCGAGCGGGCTACCGCCAGTGGGTCCAAACGTCCTGTGCCGATGCCGATCTCGCCGGCATCGATCTTGGTGCGGACGTGTCGCCCCCAACCCGCCTCGGCAGCCGCGACCGCCAGCAGCGAGAGCCCGGTCCACACCGTCAGCGGCGGGAACCAGCGATACAGCGCGAGCACGAGCACGTAACCGACGACGGCCGCCACCGCCGTGGCGGCGGCCAGATCACGCTTGCGGGTGGGGCCCATCAGGGGCTCAGCGCGAACGTGGTGCGGCGGACGCCGGCGGTCTCGGTCTCGTCGAGGTCTGCCAGCAGCCGGGCGACCGGCGTCGGCGTCCCCGCCACGGTCAGCCGCGCATCGGGGTCGACGGCGAGCCACGGCACCAGGACGAACGCCCGCAGGTGCGCCCGGGGGTGCGGCAGCGTCAGCTCCTCGGAGGTGTCGCGCACCTCGCCGCCGCCGTCGTGGCACGTCACCAGATCCACGTCCAGAGTGCGTGGGCCCCATCGCACCTCGCGCACCCGCTGGGCACCCCGCTCGAAGTCCTGGGCCCTGGCGAGCCAGCCGCGGCAGTCGAGGTCCGGATCGTCGGCGACGACGACGGCGTTGAGGAAAGGGTCCTGTTCCACGCCGCCCCACGCGTCGGTCTCGAAGACCGGCGACACCGCGCGCACCGAGGCGCCCAGGCCGTCGACGACGGACCGCAGCTGGGCCAGCCGGTCGCCGAGGTTCGAGCCGATCGACAGCACCACCGTGCTCACGGCCGACTCACCCGGCTCGGCCGCCGCGCCGCGACCGGCGCGCCACCACGGCAACGTCGTTGAACGTCAACGGGATCGGCGCGTGCGGCTTGTGCACGACGACCTCGACGGCGTGCACCCGCCCGTCGGTCATGACGTCCTCGGCGATCTCGGCGGCCACCGTCTCGATGAGATTGCGCGGCGGACCGGAGATCACGGCCGCCGCGCGCTGGGCCAGCGCGCCGTAGTCCAGCGTGTCCGACAGGTCGTCGGAGGCGGCCGCCGCGGCCAGGTCAACCCACACCGTCAGGTCCACCACGAAGTCCTGGCCGTCGACGCGTTCGTGGTCGAACACGCCGTGGTTGCCGCGAACGGTCAAGCCGCGCAGCTCGATTCGATCAGTCACCGGCACCCTCCCAGGCTCGTAACACGGCCAACGCGTCTACCGTCGCCCGCACGTCGTGCACGCGCACGCCCCACGCTCCCGCGCGCACCGACAGCGCCGAGATCACCGCGGTGGCGGTCTCCCGGCCGTCGGGGGGCCGCAGTTCCCCGTCGGCGTCGGCCAGCAGCGCTCCCAAGAAGCGTTTGCGCGACGCCCCGACGAGCACCGGGATGCCCTCGGCGACCAGCGTGGGCAGCGCGCGCAGCAGGGCCCAGTTGTGCGCCGCCGACTTCGCGAACCCCAGCCCCGGATCGATGACCACGTTGGTCGGGTCGACTCCCGCGGCGACGGCGGCGTCGACGCCGGCGAGCAACTCGGCGCGGACGTCGGCCACCACGTCGTCGTAGTCCGGGACGAGGTGCGGCCGTTCGGCGTCCACCGAGCGCCAGTGCATCAGGATCCACGGCACGCCCGCCTCGGCCAGCAGCGGCGCCATCCGTGGATCGGCCCGGCCGCCGGACACGTCGTTGACGATGGCGGCTCCGTGGTCGAGCGCGGCCCGGGCCACGTCGGCGTGCATGGTGTCGATGCTGACGGTGATCCCGCGTGCGGCCAGCGCTGCGACCACGGGTATCACCCGGTCGCGCTCGACGGTCGGGTCGACGCGCACCGCACCGGGCCGCGTCGACTCCCCGCCGACGTCGATGATCCCGGCCCCGTCGGCGACCAGTCGCAGGGCGTGCCGGACCGCGGTGTCACCGTCGAGGAACTGGCCTCCGTCGGAGAAGGAATCCGCGGTGACGTTCACGACCCCCATCACGACCGGGGCGGCTGGCGAGGTGGCGCGCTGCTGATTCACTTGCGCAGGATGAGTTCCAGCGCCTCGGCCCGGGATGCGTTGTTGGTCTTGAACACCCCGCGCACCGCCGACGTGGTGGTTCGGGCCCCCGGCTTGCGGATGCCCCTCATGGCCATGCAGAGATGCTCGGCCTCGATCACCACGATCGCTCCGCGCGGATCCAGTTTGCGCATCAGGGCGTCGGCGACCTGGCTGGTCAGCCGTTCCTGCACCTGCGGGCGCTTGGCGTAGAGGTCGACCACGCGGGCCAGCTTCGACAGGCCGGTGACGCGGCCGTCGCGCCCTGGGATGTAGCCCACGTGCGCCACCCCGTGGAACGACACCAGGTGGTGTTCGCACGTCGAGTACATCGGGATGTCGCGCACCATCACCAACTCGTCGTGCTGCTCGTCGAACGTCGTGTTCAGCACGTCGTCGGGGTCGGAGTACAGGCCGGCGAACATCTCCCGGTAGGCCCGGGCGACCCGGGCGGGCGTGTCGAGCAGCCCGTGCCGGGTGGGGTCCTCCCCCACCGCGAGCAGCAGTTCCCGCACGGCCGCCTCGGCGCGCGCCTGGTCGAACTGGGGCAGGGTGTCGCGCAGCAACGGATCGGCGTCCGACCGCGTCATGTGGTGCTCCGTTTCGTCTCAGCCAGGGGGCGCGGGCCGGTCGTCGGACCGGTTGCCGTCGTCCCGTTCCTCGGGCGGCTGGCCGCCCTGGTGCCCGGAGGGCTGGCCGCCCTGGTGCCCGGAGGGCTGGCCGCCCGGGTGCCCGGAGGGCTGGCCGCCCTGGTGGCCAGGTTGCGGGTACGGCTGAGTGTAGGGAGGCTGCGCCCCGGGGTGTGCAGGCCAGCCGGACTGCTGCTGCGGCGGGGGCGGCGGATACCAGTACCCCTGCTGTTGCTGCTGCGGGTAGCCGCCGTACTGCTGGGGCGGCTGGTAGGGCTGACCGGGGCGCGGCGGCCAGCCGGGGGCATGCCAGCCCGCCGGGGCACCGTAGTCGGGCTGGGTGGAGCCGGGGGCGCCGTTGCCCGAGCCGTTCCCGGAGCCGTTCCCAGAACCGTTGCCGTTGGCGCCGTGGCCGTGACCGTTGGTGCCGAAGCCGTTGGCCCGGCCCGCCGCCTCGGCGGCGCGCGACGCCGCGGCGATGGCGGCCTTGAACGCCGGCTCGGGCTGCGGCTTGGGCCACTCCTCGCCGCGCTCGATCGCCAGCTCGCCCGGGGTCTTGATGGGCGGCTTGTCCGACGGCACCCGGCCGCCGAAGTCGTCGAACATCGTCAGCCGGGGACGCTTCTCCACCGTGGAGAAGATGGCCTCCAGCTCGGCGCGGTGCAGCGTCTCCTTCTCCAGCAACTCGCCCGCCAGCACGTCCAGGACGTCGCGGTACTCGGTGAGGATCTCCCACGCCTCGGTGTGCGCGGCCTCGATGAGCTTGCGCACCTCGTCGTCGATGAGCTGGGCCACCTCGTGGCTGTAGTCGGCCTGCGTGCCCATGGTCCGGCCCAGGAACGGGTCGCCGTGCTCGGTGCCGTAGCGGACGGCACCCAGCCTGCTGCTCATGCCGTACTCGGTGACCATGGCGCGCGCGATCTTGGTGGCCTGCTCGATGTCGGACACGGCGCCGGTGGTGGGCTCGCGGAACACCAGTTCCTCGGCCGCGCGGCCACCCATGGCGAACACCAGCCGCGCGATCATCTCCGAACGCGTCATCAGGCCCTTGTCGTCCTCGGGCACGGCGACGGCGTGGCCGCCGGTGCGGCCGCGGGCGAGGATGGTCACCTTGTAGATGGGCTCGATGTCGGGCATCGCCCAGGCGGCCAGCGTGTGGCCCCCCTCGTGGTAGGCGGTGATCTTCTTCTCGTGCTCGCTGATGATGCGGCCCTTGCGGCGCGGCCCGCCGACCACGCGGTCGACGGCCTCCTCGAGCGCGGCGCCGGTGATGATGGTGCCGTTCTCCCGCGCCGTCAGCAGCGCCGACTCGTTGATGACGTTGGCCAGGTCGGCGCCGGACATGCCCACGGTGCGCTTGGCCAGGCCGTCCAGGTCGGCGTCGGGCGCGATGGGCTTGCCCTGCGAGTGCACGCGGAGCACGGCGCGGCGGCCGGCGAGATCGGGCGCGGACACCGGGATCTGGCGGTCGAAGCGGCCCGGGCGCAGCAGCGCCGGGTCGAGGATGTCGGGCCGGTTGGTGGCCGCGATGAGGATGACGCCCTGACGGTCGCCGAACCCGTCCATCTCGACCAGCAGCTGGTTGAGGGTCTGTTCGCGTTCGTCGTGGCCGCCGCCGAGACCCGCGCCGCGCTGCCTGCCGACGGCGTCGATCTCGTCGACGAAGATGATGCAGGGGCTGTTCTGCTTGGCCTGTTCGAACATGTCGCGCACCCGGGACGCGCCGACGCCGACGAACATCTCGACGAAGTCCGAACCCGAGATGGTGAAGAACGGCACCTCGGCCTCGCCCGCCACGGCCCGCGCCAGCAGCGTCTTGCCGGTGCCCGGCGGACCGTAGAGCAGCACGCCGCGCGGGATCTTGGCGCCCAGGGCCTGGTAGCGGCTGGGGTTCTGCAGGAAGTCCTTGATCTCGTACAGTTCCTCGACCGCCTCGTCGACGCCCGCGACGTCGGCGAACGTGGTCTTGGGCATGTCCTTGGAGAGCTGCTTGGCCTTGGACTTGCCGAAGCCGAAGCCCATCCGGCCGCCACCCTGCATGCGCGAGAACATCACGAACAGGCCGACGAGCAACAGCAGCGGCAACAGGTAGATCAGCAGCGAACCGAAGACGCTGCCCTGGTTGACGACCGTGTTGACCTTGGCGTTCTTGGCCTGCAGCGAGTCGAACAGCGGAACGGCGTACCCGGTGGGGTACTTCGCGATGATCTTGTTGCTGTCCTCGGTGTCGCCGTTGCCGTTCTTCAGGTCCAGGCGGATCTGCTGTTCGCGGTCGTCGATCTGCGCGCTGGTGACGTTGTCACCGTTGATCTGGGCGATCGCCACCGACGTGTCGACGGGCTTGTAGCCGCGGGTGTCGTCACTGAAGTAGAAGAAGGCCCAGCCCAGCAGCAATACCACCGCGATCACGGTGAGGGTGCGGATGACGTTCTTTCGATTCATCGTCTGCTTTCAGCCATCTTTTCTTCAGCCATCTTTTGTCGTCGGCCGTCGGGCGGACCCCAGCGGGTGGGATGTTGCGGCCAGGTCCTTCCGATTCGCATCGTGAGTCGTTCCAGGCTACCGCTACACCAACGAACCATGGTTCCCGGCGGTGCCCGGTGCCGCCACGCCGTGCCGGCACCGAGTTCGCCGCCCGGACGCCACCGGGGTCGCTAGGGTGCCTGGTATGCCGACCCGTCTGTTCGCCCTCCTGTTCGCGGGGTTCGCCGCGGTGACGCTCGCCGCCTGCGACTCGCATCCCGCGGGGCAGGTCGCGGGCCCCGACGGTCCCGTCCCGAGGCAGGTCACCGTGGTCGGCGAGGGCAAGGTGCAGGGCACGCCGGACACCGTGACGGTCGATGCCGCGATCGAGGTCACGGCGCCCGACGCGACGTCGGCGATGAACCAGACCAACGAGAAGATGGCGGCCGTGGTCGACGCCGTGGTCGCCCAGGGCGTCGCCCGCGAGGACGTCAGCACCACCCAGGTGACGCTGAACCCGCAGTACGGGGACAACTCCACCATCACCGGCTACCAGGCCAACAACTCGATCGCGGTGAAGGTCCGCAAGGTCGACGCCGCCTCGCCGACCATCAACGCCATTCAGACCACCGGCGGCAACGCCACCCGCATCAACTCGGTGAGCTTCTCCATCGAGGACGACTCCCAGCTGGTCAAGGATGCCCGCGCCCGCGCGTTCGGGGACGCCAAGGACCGCGCTGCGCAGTACGCGGACCTGGCGGGCCTCGGGTTGGGCAAGGTCATCTCGATCTCGGAGGCGGGCGCAACCCCGCCGCCCCCGCAGCCGATGCCGCGCTACGGCGCCGGCGCCATGGAGGCTGCGGCGGTACCGCTGCAACCCGGTCAGCAGACCGTCGGGTTCTCGGTGACGGTGGTGTGGGAACTGGGTTGACCGTGGTGCGGGAACCGGCCGAGGCAGATCCTCAGACCGGCGAGATCTGCACCGGGATCCCGTTGAGCACCGCGGTACCGGACAGCGGGTCGAGCGTCAGCCCGTCGTTGAGCTGGTTGACGTTGACGCCGGGGTCCTCGGCGGCGATCCGCAGCCGCGATCCGGGCAGGCCGTGACCCCAGCCGTGCGGTAGGGACACCACGCCGCGCCGGATCCCGTCGGTGAGTTCGACGGGCGCCTCCAGTTCCCCGCCCGGGCCCTTGACGCGCGCGGCGTCGGTGACGCCGAGGTCGGCGGCATCGTCGGGGTGCATCTGCAGCGTGCACCGGTTGGTGCCGCCACTCAGGGTGGTGAGGTTGTGCATCCAGCTGTTGTTGGAGCGCAGGTGCCGCCGCCCGATGAGCACGAAACCGCCCGCCGTGTCGGCGGCCCGGTGCACCGCGGCGGCCAGCCGGGCGACGTCGGCGACGAGGGATTCGGGTGCCAGCTCGACCAGACCGCTGGGGGTCTTGAGGATCTCGGGCAGCCGTGGCCGCAGCGGGCCCAGGTCCACGCCGTGCGGGGCGGCCTTGAGCCGGGCGAGGGTCAGCCCATCGGGACGGGTGCCGAACCAGTCGCCGTAGGGGCCGAGCCGCAGCATCATGTCGAGCCTGCGCTCGTATCCGCGACCGGGCTCGAGCATGGCGGTCAGCTCGGCGACGTCGCGGCCGGCGACGGGCGACTCCGGGTCGGCGGTCTCGCGCGCCAGCGTCGTCGCGATCACCTGGTCGTCGACGAGCATGGGGTCGGCGCTGGGCGACATCCCGTAGACGACGAGCGCGAGCCGCGCCAGGATCTCGGGTTCGTCGGGGCGGCCCGGTTCGGGGTCGACGGCGGGCGGGGAGTACCTGGCGTTGTTGCGGATCGGGGTGGCGCTCAGCGCGATGTCGAAGTGGGCGCTGCGCGATGGCGGCGGGGGCGGCAGGACGACGTCGGCGTGGCGGGTGGTCTCGTTGAGGTAGGGGTCCACGCTGAGCATGAAGTCGACGCCGTCCAGGGCGCGGTCGAGCCGCCGACCGTCGGGCGCCGACAGCACCGGGTTGCCGGCGATGGTCACCAGGGCACGGGGGCGGCCGTCGCCGGGGGTGTCGAGTTCCTCGGCGAGCGCGGCGGCGGGCAGCTCCGAGAGCGCCTCGGGGTGACCCGACACGCGACTGTGCCACCGTCCGATGCGGAACCCCTTGCCGGGCTTGGGCGGTCGCGGCGTGGCCGATACCGGGGACTGCGGGAACATGGCACCGCCGGGGCGGTCGAGGTTGCCGGTCAGCACGTTGACCACGTCGACGAGCCAGCTGCCGACGGTGCCGAACTCGACCGTGGACGTCCCCATCCGACCGTAGACCGCCGCGCTGGGGGCGGCGGCGAGGTCGCGGGCGATGGTGCGGATCTCGGTGGCGGCGACGTCGCAGTAGGCGGCGACGGTCTCGGGCGCGAAGTCGGCGGCCAGGGCCTCGACCCGGTCGACGCCGGTGACGTGGTCGGCGAGCGCGCCGAGGGCGACGAGGTCTTCGTCGAACAGCGTGTGCACGATGGCCAGCAGCAGCGCGGCGTCGGTGCCCGGCCGCGGGGCGACGTGCCGGTCGGCCAGGCGCGCGGTCCTGGTGCGGGCGGGGTCGATCACCACGAGCGTGCCGCCGCGCTTGCGCAGCGCCTTCAGCTTGCCGCCGAAGTCGGCGACGGTGGCGAGGCTGCCGTTGGACACCAGCGGGTTGGCGCCGATGACGACGAGGTGGTCGGTGCGGTCGACGTCGGGCACCGTGAACGCCATCGGGTTGCCGAACATCAGGCCCAGCGCCACGTGCTTGGGCATCTGGTCGAGCGTGCTCGCCGAGAACGTCAGCCGGGTGCCGAGCCCCTTGAGCAGCAGGGGCACGTAGAGACCCCCGCCGATGGTGTGGGCGTTGGGGTTGCCCGCGTAGACCGCGACGGCCCGTCCGCCGTCGGAGCGCAGGATCTCGCCGAGGCGCTCGGCGACCACCGCGAAGGCGTCGTCCCACGAGGTCTCGACCAGCTCGCCGTCGCGCCGCACCAGGGGTGCGGTGAGGCGGTCCGGGTCGGAGTCGAGTTCGGAGAAGCTGGCGCCCTTCGGGCAGACGTAGCCGGCGCTGAACACGTCGTCGGCGTCACCGCGGGCCGACGTCACGACGCCGTCCTCGACGGTGAGCGTCAACCCGCAGGTGGCCTCGCAGAAGGGGCAGATGCGCAGCGCGGTCGTCGGCGTGCTCGGTGCCCCGGCCTCGTCGACGCCTTCGATGGAACGGGTCACGCGGTACCTCGCTTCGGCTAGCGGCCTTCGTACACCTTGGGTTCGAGTGTGCCGATGTACGGCAGATCTCGATAGCGTTCGGCGTAATCGAGGCCGTAGCCGACGACGAACTCGTTGGGGATGTCGAAGCCGATGTAGTCGATGTCGACGTCGGTGCGCACGGCGTCGGGCTTGCGCAGCAGCGTGCAGACGCCCAGTGACCGGGGGTGGCGCGTGGCGAGGTTGCGCATCAGCCAGGTCAGCGTCAGGCCGGAGTCCACGATGTCCTCGACGATCAACACGTCGCGGTCGTTGATGTCGCGGTCGAGGTCCTTGAGGATGCGCACCACGCCCGACGACGACGTGGAGGACCCGTAGGAGCTGACGGCCATGAACTCCAGCTGCGTGGGCAGGGGGATGGCCCGCGACAGGTCGGTGACGAACATGACCGCACCCTTGAGCACGGTGACGAGCAACAGGTCCTGGCCGTCGGGGCCGATGGACGCGCCGTAGGCCTCGGCGATCTGTTGACCGAGTTCGGCGGTGCGGTCCTGGATTTGCTCCTCCGAGAGCAACACGGACTTGATGTCACCCTCGTAGAGGTCGGCGGCTCGACGCGCAGGCACGGCACTACAGTGCCACGCCTGCGCCGCTGCGACCAAGCCGAACCCGATACGCGTCTCATCGGGTGATCGGTTCGCGCTCCAGGATCAGGTGCCCGCCCCGGCGACGGGCGAACAGGCGCGCGTCCCGCAGCGGAGACGCGACGGCCACGCCCCCCTGGCCCCGCCAGTCGGTGAGCAGCGCGTCGACGGCGCGCAGGTGCGTGTCGGCGAGGTCGTTGGCGCCGCCCGCCAGCAGCCAGCCGCGCAGTACGCGGCGCCGCAGCGCGGCGGGCAGGGCGCCGACGGCG
>NZ_JBYVYK010000088.1:0-9297 GCF_058148405.1 Mycobacterium sp. DHQP2018-32-09
CTGCGGCGCCGCCCGAACGCGGGGCGTGCCCCTGGCCGGAGCCGCCGCGGGGCCGTCGCGACCGGCGCGGGTTGTCGGACCTGGGCTGCTGCGGCTGCTGCGGGGTCTCCAGCTCGATGCCTCCGCTGAACACCCGCTCGCCGGGGGCGATCTGCTGCAGCACGGGGTGCGAGGCGCCGGCGAACTTGGTGACGGTCGGCTTGACGCCGGCCTTGCGGGTCAGCGCGCGGACGTCGCCCACCTGGTCGTCGAGCATCAGGGTCACCACGGTGCCCTCGGCGCCGGCGCGGGCGGTGCGTCCGGACCGGTGCAGGTAGGCCTTGTGCTCGACGGGCGGGTCGGCGTGCACCACCAGGTTGACGTCGTCGACGTGGATGCCGCGGGCGGCGATGTCGGTGGCCACCAGCACGGCCGCGGTGCCGTCGGAGAACGCCGCGAGGTTGCGGGTGCGGGCGTTCTGCGACAGGTTGCCGTGCAGTTCGACGGCGGGGACGCCACGCGAGTTCAGCTTGCGGGCAAGGCCTTTGGCGCCGTACTTGGTGCGGGCGAACACGATGGTGCGTCCGGGCGAGGCGGCCAGGTCGGTGAGGACCTCGAGCCGCGAGGCGCCGTCGACGTGCAGCACGTGGTGCTCCATGGCGCTCACGGGCGACTGCTCGGAGTCGACGCTGTGCTGGACGGGGTCGTGCAGGTAGCGCTTGACCAGCACGTCGACGCCGCCGTCGAGGGTCGCGGAGAACAGCAGGCGCTGGCAGTCCCGCGGGGTGCGGTCCAGGAGGCGCTTGACCGGCGGCAGGAAGCCGAGGTCGGCCATGTGGTCGGCCTCGTCGAGGACGGTGATCTCGACGGCCGAGAGGTCGGCGTGGCCGCTTTGCACGTGATCCTCGAGGCGGCCGGGGCAGGCGATGACGATGTCGACGCCCTTGCGCAGCTTGTCGATCTGGGGCTGGGCGCCGACGCCGCCGAAGACGGTGACCGAGCGCAGGTCGGTCGCGGCGGCCAGCGGGGCCAGCGACGCCTCGATCTGGGTGGCCAGTTCGCGCGTGGGCGCGAGGATGAGCGCGCGCGGCTTGCCGGGTGCGCGGCGTGCCGGGGTGGCGGCCAGGCGCGACACCACGGGCAGCAGGAACGCGTAGGTCTTGCCGGAGCCGGTGCGGCCACGGCCCAGCACGTCGCGGCCGGCCAACGAATCCGGAAGCGTCGCAGCTTGAATGGGGAAGGGGGAGTCGATGCCCTTGGCGGACAGCGCGTCGACGACTGCCGTCGGCAGGCCGAGTTCGGCGAAGGTGGGCACGGCTGAAGACATGGTGATGGGTTACTCCGAAAGTCGAGTGGTCGTTCTGCCCGGCGCGGGTGGTCCCGCGGCGCTTGATGACAAGCTCGGTATGAACGAGAAAGAGCGGCAAGAGGCAGAACAGACGATGCCGCTGCCGCCAGCTTACCCAACCCCGGGCGTCGACCCCAATTCTTCGGGCAATCGGTGACGGGCGTCACGCCGCACGTGAAGGCGCCCGGCCTCCGTGCGGAGGCCGGGCGCTGTCCGTGGGTGCGCCGGCTACGCGGTGAGTTCCACCAGCTGTTCGGCGAACGCGAGCTGCTCGGCGGCGTCGACCGCGAGCGGGTGCACCAGCATGGTCGTGACACCGGCCTCGGCGTAGGCGGCCAGGCGTTCCTGGACGTAGCCGCGCGGGCCGATCAGCGAGGTGTTGCGCACCAGCTCGTCGGGCACCGCCTCGATGGCCTCGGCCTTGCGGCCGGCGAGGTAGAGGTCCTGGATGCGGTCGGCCACGTCGCCGAAGCCGTAGCGCGTGGCCAGGGCGTGGTAGAAGTTCTTGCCGCGGGCGCCCATGCCGCCGATGTAGAGCGCCAGTTGCGGTTTGGCCCACGCGAGTCGGTCGCCGACGTCGTCGCCGATGGCCAGGCTGGCCGACACCATGACGTCGAGCGGGCCCAGTGCGGGGTCGCGCTTGGCGGCGCCCTTGCGCAGCGCGTCGCCCCAGACGTCGTCGGCCTTCTCCGGGTAGAAGAAGATGGGTTGCCAGCCTTCGGCGATCTCGGCGGTGAGCGCGACGTTCTGTGGGCCCAGCGCGGCGATGGTGATCGGGATGCGTTCGCGCACGGGGTGATTGATGAGGTGCAGCGGCTTGCCGAGGCCGGTGCCGCGTTCGGCGGGCAGCGGCAGCTGGTAGTACTTGCCGGCGTGGTCCACCTTCTCGCGGCGCCACACCTGCCGGCAGATCTCGACGACCTCGCGCGTGCGCCCCAGCGGCCCGTCGAACGGAATGCCGTGGAAGCCCTCGATCACCTGCGGCCCCGAGGTGCCGATGCCGAGCATGAAGCGTCCGTCGGAGACGTAGTCGACGCCCGCGGCCGTCATCGCCAGCAGCGTCGGGGTGCGCGTGTAGATCGGCACGATGCCGGTGCCGAGTTCGATCCGCGACGTCTTGGCGGCCAGGTAGCCCAGCTGGCTGATGGCGTCGTAGGAGTAGGCCTCGGGGACCAGGGCGACGTCGATGCCCACCCGTTCCAGCTCGACGACCTGGTCCGCGGCCTCGCGGAAGCCGCCTGCATAACTGAGGAAGATGCCGGTGCGCATGGGGACTTCATACCATTCCCAACCGGTTGGTTGGGAATGGGGGGTCCCCCGGGCCCGGCGGCGCGTGCGGGGGCGACGAGAATGGCCGCAGTGAGAGGTTTGGCGTGGTCACGGGCCGCGGTGTTCGGACTGTTCGTCGTCTTCGGCCTGTGCATCGCGACCTGGGCGGTACACATCCCCTCGGTGCAGCAGCGCACGGGCATCTCGTCGGGCGCCCTGGGTTCGATGCTGCTGCTGCACGGCGCCGGCGCGCTCATCGGCATGCAGATCGCCGGGCCCCTGGTGACGCGGTTCGGCGGTGCCCGCGTCGCGCTCCCGGGCGCGGTGGGCATGTCGGTCACCCTCGCCCTGCCGCTCAACGCGCCCACGCCTGCACTGCTGGCGGTCGCGCTGCTGACGTTCGGCATCGCGTCGGGCATCACCGACGTCGGGATGAACGCCCGGGCGGTCACGGTGGAGAGGCTCGTGGGCCGGCCGATCATGTCGTCGTTCCACGCCGTGTTCTCGGTCGGCAGCGTGGTGGGCTCGCTGATCGGGGCAGGCACGCTCGCCGCCGAGTGGACCTTGGCGGCCACCAGCGCGGTGATGTGCGGTGTCTGCCTGGTGATCACCGCGGGGATGGCGCCCAACCTGCTCGGTGCCGGGGCCGAGCGTGACGGGGCCGACGCCGCCGCCGGTGACGCCGATCCGGCGCCGAGGGCCGACCGCCGGCGGCTGGTGCTGCTGGGCGTCGTGGCGTTCCTGCTCTTCCTCGCCGAGGGGTCGGCGATGGACTGGAGCAGCCTGCACGCCCAGGAGCACCTCGGGGTGTCCGACGCGCTGGGTGCGCTGGCGTTCGCGGGTTTCGTCACCGCGATGACCATCGGGCGCTTCAGCGCCGACTACGTCAAGGCGCGCCGGGGCGCGGTGTGGGTGGTGCGCTACGGCAGCATCGCGTCGGTGGTGGGGTTCGCGATCGTGGTGGCCTCGCCGGTGCTGCCGCTGACCGTCGTCGGGTGGATGATCCTCGGCATCGGGCTGGCGGGCGGGGTGCCCCTGGTCGTGTCGGCGGCGGGCAACGTGCCGGGCGTGACGGGCACGCAGTTCTCCCGCGTCATCGGCTGCGGGTACATCGCGCTGCTGGGCGGGCCCGCCGTCATCGGCTGGCTGGCCGAACTGGTCGGGCTCAACCAGGCGCTGCTGTTGCCGCTGCTGGCCGTGATCGTCACGGCGTCCTGTGCGGGCGCGGTACGGGACAGGCCGGCCGTCAGGGCTTGAGCAGCGCGACGACCTTGTTCTCGAGGTCCACGGGGTCGTCGGCGAACGGGTCGAGGTGCTCGGTCTTGGGCAGTGTCGCGTCGGGGTCGGCGAAGTCACGGTAGGTCTTGTCGCCGGCCAGTTGGTGCAGCAGATAGCCGGTGAGCAGGCCGCGGACGATCTTCTGCGTGCCCTTGTCGGCGCCGGGCAGCTTGAACACGCGCGCGAGCCTGCGGCCCTCCACCACGCCGCCGGCGGTGACGCCCTTGGCGGCGCGCAGGGTCGCGGGTCGCCACGCCCTGGCCAGTTGGACGGCGTTCGAGCGCAGCGACATCGGGTCGCCGGGATCGGCGAGGATCAGGCCGGGCACCCGCAGCGTCGCGGCGGCCTGCTCGGCGGGCGGGCTGCTCACCGAGGGGAACAGGGCCACGGCGGCCTTGAGCCGGTCGGGCATGCCCGCGGCGGTGAACACCGCGGCCGAGCCGCCGAAACCGTGGCCGACGACGCCCAGCTTGGTGGGGTGCACGCTGATCTTGCCGGTGCCCAACCGCACACCCGCGACGATGTCGAGCGTCGTGCCCAGGTCGAACGCCAGGTTCAGCACCGACGGCGCGATGCCCTTCTCGGTGTCGGGTGCGGCGGCCACGATGCCCCACGACGCGAGGTGCTCCAGCAACCCGTGGTAGCGGTCGGCGCCCGCCAGCCAGTCGTGGCCGAACGCCACGGCGGGCAGGTTCAACCCGGTCTCGGGGGTGTAGACCACGCCGGGCAGACCGGCGAACGCCAGGTCGCCGCGCAGCACGCGGTGCGGTCCACGCTTGGTCAAGGAAGCGAACAGCTTCTTGGTCCCGGCCACGCGTCGAACCTATCCCACGCTCACGGCGCTGCGTGAACGTCTGCCCGACGGCGCACGAATCGGGCGCCGCGGGGCACCTGCACTACCCTTGACCGCGTGTGTGGAATCGTCGGCTACGTCGGTAAGCGCCCTGCCAGGGACATCGTCGTCGACGCGCTGCGCCGGATGGAGTACCGCGGGTACGACTCGTCGGGTGTCGCGCTGCTCGACGGCGCGGGCGGGCTGACCGTCCGACGGCGCGCGGGCAGGCTCGCGAACCTCGAGGAGGCCCTGGCCGCCAGCGATGCCGCCGATCTCGTGGGCAGCACCGGTCTGGGCCACACCCGCTGGGCCACCCACGGCAGGCCCACCGACCGCAACGCCCACCCCCACCTGGACGCCGAGGGCAAGATCGCGGTGGTCCACAACGGCATCATCGAGAACTACGCCGTGCTGCGCGCCGAGTTGGAGACCGCCGGGGTCGAGTTCGCCAGCGACACCGACACCGAGGTGGCCGTGCACCTGGTGGCTCGCGCCTACCGCGACGGCGAGTACGCCGGGGACTTCCACGGTGCGGTGCTGTCGGTGCTGCGGCGGCTGGACGGGCACTTCACCCTGGTGTTCGCCAACGCCGACGAGCCGGGCACCATCGTCGCCGCGCGGCGGTCCACCCCGCTGGTCGTCGGCGTCGGCGACGGCGAGACGTTCATCGGCTCCGACGTGGCGGCGTTCATCGAGCACACCCGCGACGCGGTGGAACTCGGCCAGGACCAGGCCGTCGTGATCACCGCCGACGGCTACCGGGTCACCGACTTCGACGGTGACGACGACGTCCCCACCCGTCCCTTTCACATCGACTGGGACCTCTCGGCCGCCGAGAAGGGCGGTTACGACTACTTCATGCTCAAGGAGATCGCCGAGCAGCCGATGGCCGTGGCCGACACGCTGCTGGGGCACTTCGAGCATGGCCGCATCGTGCTCGACGAGCAGCGGCTCTCCGATCAAGAGCTGCGCGAGATCGACAAGGTGTTCATCGTCGCGTGCGGCACCGCCTATCACTCGGGTCTGCTGGCCAAGTACGCCATCGAGCACTGGACCCGGCTGCCCGTCGAGGTGGAGCTGGCCAGTGAATTCCGTTACCGCGACCCGGTATTGGATCGCAGCACGCTGGTGATCGCCATCAGTCAGTCCGGCGAGACCGCCGACACGTTGGAGGCCGTGCGCCACGCCAAGGAGCAGAAGGCCAAGGTGTTGGCCATCTGCAACACCAACGGCAGCCAGATCCCGCGCGAGTGCGACGCCGTGCTGTACACGCGGGCCGGGCCGGAGGTCGGCGTGGCGTCCACCAAGACGTTCCTGGCGCAGATCGCGGCGAACTACCTCGTCGGCCTGGCGCTGGCGCAGGCGCGCGGCACCAAGTACCCCGACGAGGTGGCCCACGAGTACCACGAGCTGGAGGCCATGGCCGACCGCGTCGAGCGGGTGCTCGCGTGCATGGGGCCCGTCACCGAGCTGGCCCACCGGTTCGCGACGTCGTCGACCGTGCTGTTCCTGGGACGCCACGTCGGCTACCCGGTGGCGCTGGAGGGTGCGCTCAAGCTCAAGGAGCTGGCGTACATCCACGCCGAGGGGTTCGCGGCCGGGGAACTCAAGCACGGCCCCATCGCGCTCATCGAGGACGATCTGCCGGTCATCGTCGTGATGCCGTCGCCGAAGAACTCCGCGATGCTGCATTCGAAGCTGCTGAGCAACATTCGCGAGATCCAGGCGCGCGGGGCCGTCACGATCGTGATCGCCGAGGAGGGTGACGACACGGTGCGCCCGCACGCCGACCACCTGATCGAGATCCCGGCCGTCCCCACGCTGTTCCAGCCGCTGCTGTCGACCATCCCGCTGCAGGTGTTCGCGGCCGGGGTGGCTCAAGCGCGCGGGTACGACGTGGACAAGCCGCGCAACCTGGCGAAGTCGGTCACCGTCGAATAGTCGACGACCGTACCCTCGGCGCATGAGTGAACCGCGTTCTGCGATCGTGACCGGTGCCTACGGCGGTATCGGTCGGGCCATCACCGAGGTGCTGCAGGAGGAGGGCTTCGCCGTCACGGTGGTGGGCCGTGATCCGGAGCGGCTGGACGCCGTGCCGGGCCCCGAATTGCACCGTGTCGCAGGTTCACTGGCCGACGAGGGCTTCCTCGTCGAGGTCGCGCGTCGGCACGGCGAACGCTTCGGGTCCCTCGATCTGCTGGTCAACAACGCCGGCGTGGCGGGCACGCGGCCGGTGGCCGAGTTGACCGCCGAGCTGGTCGACGAGCAGTTCGCGGTCAACACGCGCGCGGTGATCCTGTTGACCACCGCGTGCCTGCCGCTGCTGCGCACCGCGGTCGCCCGTCGCGGCAGCGCGCAGGTGGTGAACACGGCGTCCAACGCGGGCAAGCGCGGCGAGGCCATGTTGGCGTCCTACTCGGCGTCGAAGGCCGCGGTGGTGGGGTTCACCGAGGCGCTGCACGACGAGCTGGCGGGCGAGGGCATCAAGGCGACGGCCATCTGCCCGGGGCTGGTGGACACGCCGATGGCCGACGACTACCGCGAGGGCGGTGCGGTCACGATGATCGCCCCGCGCGACGTCGCCGAGACCGTCCGGTTGACGACGCGGCTGTCGCAGGCGTGCGTCATCCCCGAGGTGGTGCTGCTGCGGCCCACGGAGTGGGTCGCGGCTTCGGAGCTGCGCTGATCACTGCGCCAGGTGGCGCTGCAGGAACGGTCGGGCCAGGGCGACGACGGCGTCGAGCCGGCTCTCCAGCAGGAAGTGACCGCCGTCGAGCAGGTCGATCTCGGCGTGCGGCAGGTCGGCGGCGAACGCGAGAGCGCCTGCGGGACCGAAGATCTGGTCGCCACGACCCCAGACGGCCAGCAGGGGCACCTGGGAGTCGCGGAAGTAGGCGTGCACCGCGGGGTACAGCTCGACGTTGCTCGCGTAGTCGGCGAACAACTCCAGTTGCGCGGCGACGCGCTCGGGCGTCGACGCCACGGCCCACCCGGCGTGCAGCCAGGCGTCGGGGTCCACGACGGCCGGGTCGGTCACGCCGTGGGTGAACTGCCACTGCAGTCCCTCCGGGCTGATCAGTTCGCGTAGCGCGGCGGCGTTGGCGTCGCTGCGGTCGCGTCCGTAGGCGAACAGCGGTTCCATGGCGTCGCCGACGAAGCCCTCGACGTAGGCGTTGCCGTTCTGGGTGACGATGGCGGCGATGCGGTCGGGGTGCCGTAGCGCCAGCCGCCAGCCCACCGGTGCGCCGTAGTCCTGGACGTACATCGCGAAGCGGGTGACGCCGAGGTGGTCGAGCAGGGCCTCGACGTGGTCGGCGAGCGTGTCGAAGGTGTAGTCGAATTCGGAGGTGGCCGGCACGTCGGAGTATCCGAAGCCGGGGTAGTCCGGCGCGATCACGCGGTAGCGGTCGGCCAGGGCCGGAATCAGGTTGCGGTACATGTGCGAACTGGCGGGCGTGCCGTGCAGCAGCACGACGACGGGTGCCGTCTGGCGACCGGCTTCACGGTAGAACATCCGGCGGCCGTGGACCTCGGCGTAGCGGTGCTGCGTCATGTCTAACCCCTTCGGTTTGTTTTGTCGGTTAGGCGTAGTCAACGCGCGTTCTTCTAACCTGTCAAGTGTTGTATGGTGGTTAGCATGTTCGATGACCCCGACGTCGTGCTCGAGCTGCTCAACACCACCCCCGTCGTCGACGCGGTGGTCACCGAGCAGCTCGACGCGGCCTGGCTGCGCGCGCACGGCGCCGCCGACGTCGGGGTCGGCGACGCCCGCGCGCTGCGCGACGCCCTGCAGGCGGCCACCCGCGGCGCCGCCCCCGACGGGCTCGCAACCTACCTCGACGGCGTCACCAAGACACCGGAGCTGCACGCCGACGGCACCCTGACCTGGCAGCTGAACGCGGCCTGGCTGGCGCGGATGGTGTTGGCCTGGGCCGAGATTCGACGAGAATTCCCCGGCAGGCTGCGGCCGTGTGCGAACGGCGAATGTCACCTGTTCCTGCTGGACCGCAGCCGCGGCGGCACGGCACGGTGGTGCTCGATGGGCGTCTGCGGCAACCGGATGAAGGCCCGCAGGCATTACGGCAAGTCGACCGGCAGGTCCGTGGACACGTCGCGGGGCCGGTCCGCGAACTGACGCAGCGCACACCCACGCGACGTAGTCTGTGCGGAATGCGGCATTACTACGGCGCTGACGCCATCCGAGACGCCGAGGCGCCGCTGCTCGCGGCCCTGCCCGAGGGCGCGCTGATGCGCCGCGCCGCATACGGACTCGCCACGGCCGTCGCCGGCGAACTGCGCACCGTCGCAGCCCGGTCGATCTGTGCCGTCGTCGGCTCGGGCGACAACGGCGGTGACGCGCTGTGGGCGGCCACGTTCCTGCGGCGCCGCGGTGCCGCCGCCACGGCCGTGCTGCTCAACCCGGAGCGGGCGCATGCCGCCGGGCTGGCGGCGTTCCGGCGAGCCGGCGGCCGGGTGGTCCAGACCGTGCCCCGGGCAACGGAATTGGTGATCGACGGCGTCGTCGGCATCTCGGGGTCGGGGCCGCTGCGGCCAGGGGCTGCCGAGGTGTTCGCCGACGTCGCCCGGC
>NZ_JBYVYK010000089.1:0-8946 GCF_058148405.1 Mycobacterium sp. DHQP2018-32-09
GTGGCCGCGTGCTGGCTGGGTGCGGCGCGCGCGGTCGCCGCGCCGCTGTACCGCCGCGTCGCGTTGCACGGCCGGCCCTGCGACCCACATGCCGAGGCGCACCTGGGAGCGGTCGACGCCGCGCTGGCCGCGGCGGACGCGGTGCTGGAGGTGGCGGCTCGTCACGCCGACGCCGGATCGGGCGGTGAGGATGCGGAGGTGATGGCACGGCGGGTACGCGCCGTCGTCGAGCACGCGGTCGAGGAGACCATCGGCCGCACCGGCCGGGCGCTGGGGCCGGCGCTTTTGACCTCGGACGCCGACCACGCCCGCCGGGTGGCCGATCTGTCGATCTACGTACGCCAGAGTCACGCCGAGCGCGACCTGGCCGCCCTGGGCCGGCGGGTGGCGAGGTGACCCATCCCGGCAATGGGCGGCGGTTCGCCGCGGTGCCGCTGACGACGCCGGGTACGCCCGCGCAGTCGTGGATCGACTGGCTGCGGGGCCGTCCCGTCCTGGACGTGCGGGAGTGCCCGGCGCTGGTGGTGGTGGCGCCGCATCCCGACGACGAGACGCTGGGCCTCGGCGCCATGGCGGCCATGGTGCGCGCCCGGGGGATCGAGGTGACGGTGCTCGAACTGAGCAACGGGGGAGCGGCCTATCCCGAGCTGTCGCGCCTCGAGCGAGTGTGGTTGGAACGCGACCGCAGAGCCGAGGTGCTGCGCGCCACCGCGCGTCTCGGGGTCGCCGAACCGCTGTGGCTGAACCTGCCCGACGGCGATCTCGCCGCCCACCACGACGCGATGGTGGAGGCGATCGGCGACGTCCTGAGCGGACGACCGGCGGGCGCCTGGTGCGCGGCGACGTGGCGCGGTGACGGTCACCCCGATCACGAGGCCGCGGGGCGGGCCGCGGCCGAGGCCGCGGCGAGATCGTCGGCCCGACTGCTGGAGTTCCCGGTGTGGACGTGGCACTGGGCGCTGCCCGGCGACGCCGCGGTGCCGTGGGAGACGATGTCGACGGTCCCGCACGATCGCACCGCGTTCGCGCGAAAGCAGGAGGCCGTCAAGGAGTTTCGCTCCCAGCTGCACGGCCCCGACGCGACTACGGAGCCCGGCCTTCCGGACTTCGTGGTGCGGCGGTTGCTGGCGGTGGGCGAGGTGGTGTTCGGATGACGTCGAAACCGACGGACTACTTCGTGGCCCTCTACGACGCGTCCGACGATCCGTGGCAGCTCGGCGAGCGGTGGTACGAGCAGCGCAAGTACGCGCTGACCATGGCGGTGTTGCCGCGGCACCGCTACCGGCACGCCTTCGAGCCCGGATGCTCCGTCGGCGTCTTGACGACGGCGCTCGCCGCCCGTTGCGACCAGGTGACCGCGACCGACGTGGTTCCCGCGGCCCTCGACGCGGCGCGCACGCGCGTGGCGGCCGCAGGCCTGGCCGCCGGCGTCCGACTGCTGCGGCGGTCCATCGAAGAGCCGTGGCCACAGGCCGATCTCGTCGTGTTGTCGGAGGTGGCGTACTACCTCGACGAGGCAACGCTGCGCGCTCTGCTGCTGCGGGAGTCCGCGCGCTTGGAACGCGGGGCCACCGTGGTCGCCGTGCACTGGCGGCATCCGGTGTCCGACTATCCGCTGACCGGCGACCAGGCCGCGGCGATCATCGGTGAGACGCCCCGGCTGCACCCGCAGGCGCGGTACGTGGACGAGGACGTGACGATCGAGGTCTACACCGTGGACGACGGCACGTCGGTCGCGCGGGCCACGGGCGTACCCGGGGTGCGGACGTGACGGCTCACAGCTGCGGAACGGTCAGCGGCCGCGCCCGCTGACGGACGGCGGGCAGCGCGTCGTCCATGGTGGTGACGACGCGCAGGGCGTTGTGCGGGTCGCAGATGCGCAACACCCGGGATGCCGCCGCGCCGACCACGATGACCGATGCCGCGCGGCGTTTGGCGCACGCGGCGTTGATGCGATTGACCGCCCACAGACCCTCGGTGCCGAAGAACGCCAGGTTTCCCAGGTTCAGGATGAGGCCGGGGAAGGACCCGGGCATGGCGTCGACGAAGGCCACGACCTCGCGCGCATTGTGGGCGTCGAGTTCTCCGGTGACGGTCACCAGAGCGGTCCCGTCGGCGAGTGCGGCGTAGGTGAGGCGGACCGAACCGCGGGGGAACGTGCCGGCGGGGCGGCTCAACGTGATCGACATCGTGTGGCTCCAGTCAGTCGAAGGATGCGCGAGTAGGGCAGGTCGGGAAACGGGCTCTGCGGAGAGCCGGCGTCCCGGAGGGGCGACCCAAGACGTTCGAGCGGCTGCTACTTCAACCTGAGATGAGGCTAGTACGGATTCCGTGGCCGGACAATTAAGTTTGTCTTTAAGAAAAGTGCTGATAAGAGGCATGTGGTCTGCTTTTGACCGCGCGGCGGCGCCGCTAATTGACGCAGACGCCACCGAATCCGTTGCTGGCAAAGGTCCGGGTTTCGTGGAGCTGGGGCTCGGGTAACCGAAGCGCATCGTTTCGGTCGACTTTTCGCAAACGGAAGGGCGAGGGAGTCTGCGATGGCCTCCAATTACTCCGCACGGGAATCCGAGCCCGGTGACGCGACGTTCTGGATCGCGGCCATCAGCGGCGCTGTACTGCTCGCCGTACTGATCACGGCCGTCGTCGTGTACTTCATCGGCTCGACGCTGTCGTACGCCGCCTGACCGCTCACCCGACGCGCGCAGCGAGCCGGCCCACGGGTCCATCGTCGAGTTGCTCCAGCATCTCGGAAACGTCCTCGTACACCGCCACCGCACCCTCACCTTCGAGTTCGCCTCGGCTGATGCCCCCGCTGAGCAACGCGATGCACGGCACCCCGGCACGTGCGGCAGCGCGCACGTCCCACACGGCATCGCCGACGAAGACCGCGTCGTCGGGTCCCACACCGGCGCGTTCGAGCGCCACCCGCACGATGTCGGGCCGGGGTTTGGCGGTCTCGACGTCATTCGACGACGTCATGGTGGACACCAGATCGTCGCGATCCAGGACCCGCCGCAGGATGTCGAGTTCGTGCTCCGGTGCCGACGTGGCCAGGACCACTTGAAGACCCATGCGTCCCACGGCGTCCAGCACGTCGCGGCCGGCAGGAAGGGGGCGAATCAGGTCGGCGGCGTCGGTGTAGAAGCGATCGTGGAGTTCCTTGGCCCGTTCGGCGGTCTCCGAATCCGAGTCGCCGAGCAGTTCGGTCAGCAGCGTCGACCCGTCCATGCCGATGCGCCGGTGTACCCGCCACGACGCCACGTCGACGTCGAGGGCCGCGAACGCGCGGTGCCAGGCGTGTACGTGCAGATAGTTGGAGTCGACGAGCGTTCCGTCGATGTCGAAGAGGACGGCGGGGTTGGGCATGACCGCATGATTCCCCGCGACGGCGGCGCGAAACGAACGATGCCCCAAGGGGGACCGCGCGAGAACGTGAACAGCGGCGTGAGCGCCGCGACGATGGGCAATGGCAGTCGCCACCAAGGGTTTCCGGCACTCGGGCCGCGGGGTACAAGGTGGGGGACGAAAGACTTGAAGCGTTGCGCCAAAGGGGCGCTGGATCGTGGAGAAATCGAGGAACACCATGGGCAACACGTCGTCGGACCCCGTCGACCACGCGCGCACCACACGCCAGCACGCTGGGGAAACGATGAAGAACGCGGCCAACGTGCCCGGACTGCTCGCGATGGCCGTCGGCGTCGTCGCGCTGGTCGTCGGGTTGGCGTCGTTCGCCACCGGCGCGAGTACGGCCGGCGCGGCGGCGGTGGTCGTGGCCATCGTGGCCTTCGCGGTGGGGGCCGGCGTGCTGTACCTCGCCCACCGCCGGGTGCGGCGCCAGGAACTGCAGTGGGTGCAGACGCATCCCAGGGCCGATCTGCAGCCGCCGACCAGTTGACCTCCGGCCGTCCGGGGAGTGCCGGAGGATGTCCGACGAGGCTATCGGGCTGAGTTCCGTTCGCCGTCGACCACCGTCAGGAAGGTGGGCGCGGGGCCGATGGTGACGGCCGCCTCCACGGTGTCGACGACCGGCAGGCCACGACCTGGGTCGCAGATGTCGAGAACCCGCTCCACCTCGCGACCGGCGATGAACGCCACGGCGATGCCCCGCGCCGAGCACGTCACGTTGATGCGATGCAGAACCGAGAAGCCATGCGTGCCAAAGAAGGTCAGTCCGCGCATGTCGACGACGAGGCGGCGTGCGGGTTCCAGGCAGTCCCTGGCCCACTGCAGCACGTCCGCCGCATTGGCGGCGTCGACGTCGCCCTCGATGGTCAGCAGGACGGCCGACGGGCCGAGATGCGAACGGGTGTGGCTGGCTCCGCCGGGTGATCGGCACATGCCACCCGCAGACGTCGATGCGATGGTCACCGGGCGCTCCAAACTCTCAAGTGGCGATCACGTCAAGAGAGTGGCCCTACTGACTTAAAGCTGCCGCTGGGGTTCCGGCGGGCTCGGTTGACGTAGTACGAGGTTGACGTTGCAACCTGAAGCAAACTCTAGACCTGCGCTGCGCCGGCGACAACGAGTTTCGCATTCCGTCATTTTCGTGCCTCACGCTCGCGCGTTTGGGCGGTGTCGATGGGGGCATCCCTCCATGCCGACGCGATCAGGAGGTGATCACGATGCCGAACTCGTCGATCAAGAACGAGGACATGTACGAGGAGTTGCGCAAGCAGGGCAACTCCAAGGAGAAGGCGGCGCGGATCTCGAACGCCGCTGCCGCGCGGGGCGCGTCCGCCGTGGGAAAGAAGGGCGGCAAGTCCGGCTCCTACGAGGACTGGACCGTCGACGAACTCAAGCACCGCGCCAAGGAGCTTGGCCTGTCCGGCTACTCCAAACTCAACAAGCAGCAGCTCATCGACGAGTTGCGCAACCACTAGAACCGTGGCGACGCGGGCGCGCGAGGACCCGATGGAGCACCGGGGGCCGCTCGGAGACCACGGCGGAACGGCTGGACCGCAACTGGGGCAGCCTGACCCCACTGGGGGCCGCGCTGGCGGGCACCACCGTCATCGTGTTCGAGGCGGTCCTGGGGCACGTTGCGGCCGTGGTGTCCGGAGTGGTCGCGGTCGTTGCGTTTGCCACGTTCTGGTTCGCGCTGCCGCTGTGGATGCGCGTTTTCCCTCCAGGGGGCAGGGGTACCCGACCTGCAGCCGACGAGAGGTGAGGCCCATCATGGGCACCAAACAGGGAAAGCACGCTGCCGCGACCGCGAGGTCGTCGCGCACCACCGCCATCTATCTGACCATTTCGCTGTCCGTGGCCGTCGTCGCCGTGGCGGCCGCGGTCGTGGTACGAGCGCTCGACGGTGGCCCCGACGGTGGCTCTGCCGCGCCGCAGCCCGCCGCACACACCGCGCCTGCCGTTCCAGCAGCCAGCGATCAGACGATCGTGCAGGAGGGGACCATCGTGGCGGTCACACCCACGTCCGTCACGGCGGTGGGGACCGACGGCGTGGCGCGCACCTACCTGGTCGACGGTCAGACCAATGCGATCACCAGCGACGGCAGCCGGGTGGGTGCTGCGGCCACGGCCTTCGCAGTCGACGACCCGGTGTCGATCGTCGGCGTCGTCCGCAACGGCGCACCGGTGGCCACCGCCGTCGCGCACCGTGACGTTGCCGGCCTCGGCGGACCACCGATGGACTACGCGCTGCCCTGATCTCGCCTCGTCCTGCCGACGTCTCACGGCCCTCGATCCGTTGGATCGGGGGCCGCGTCACGTCCCCGGCCCCCGGCCTGGTTTCTTACCTAGTCAAACGAAATTCCATGGGCGCATCGGGAATGGCAACGGGGTGTCGGGTGGTTGGTGCTGATGGGAGACACGCAAACCGCACGAGGAGATATGCACGTGGACGTCAACGCACGCACGATGAAGCCGATCGCCACGATCGTCGGTGGGTCCGCCGTCGCGGTGGCCGCCATTGCCGCAGCCGTCCTGCAGGGGTCGGCGGCCTCCGGCTCGTTCGCCGGGGACATGAGCACCGGCGTCACCATCACCGCCACCAACCCGCCCAGCGCGGCACCGGTTTCCGCCGCACCCGAGATCCGCGGACCGGCCCCGCTTCCGGTCGAGGAACAGGGCCTGCCCGGCTGACGGGACACACCGCGGCCGGTGGCGGCATGGTCCGCCGCCGGTCGCGCGTGACCGGCGCCGTCACATCCGCGCGGATGTAAGCGACACCGCCCCCGCGTTTCCCAGGCTTTCCTTGCCGCGCTCGTCGTGGGAGCCGTAGCCTCGGGACGTGGCGGCATTGGATACCGTCAGCGCCGACGAACTGGCCGAACTCAAGTTCTTCGCGGGCTGCTCGAGGGACGCACTGGTGCCGTTGGCGGCCCAGCTGCGGCCGCTGTCCGCCGCTCCCGGGCAAGTGCTCATGCGTCAGGGCGAGCATGCCGTCTCGTTCCTGCTCATCGGGTCCGGCCGCGTCGAGGTGTCCCACGTCGACGCCGACGACGAGACCACCGTGGCCGTCGTCGGCGCGGGTTTGATCGTCGGCGAGATCGCGCTGCTGCGCAACGCCGTCCGCAATGCCACCGTCACCGCCATCGACCCCCTGGACGGCTGGGTGGGCGGGCGCGAAGCGTTCTCGACGCTGCTGGATGCGCCGCCCACCATGACCCACCTGCTGCGCACCGCGCGACAGCGGCTGGCCACCTATGTGGCACCCGTGCCCGTGACCGTGCGCGACGGCAGCACCTTCTTCCTGCGCCCCGTGCTTCCCGGGGACAACGAGCGCACCGTCCACGGACCGGTGCAGTTCTCCTCCGAAACCCTCTACCGCCGGTTCCAGATGACCAGGACGCCGTCGACGTCCCTGATGCGCTACCTCTTCGAGGTGGACTACGTCGACCACTTCGTGTGGGTGATGACCGACGGCGTCGACGGGCCCGTGGTCGCCGACGGCCGCTTCGTGCGCGACGACCGCAGGCCCGACGAGGCCGAGGTGGCCTTCATCGTCGGCGACGACTATCAGGGTCGCGGCATCGGCAGCTTCCTCATGGACGCCGTGTCGGTCGCTGCCCGCAGCGACGGCGTGCGCCGCTTCACCGCTCGCGTGCTGTCGGACAACTACGCCATGCGCGCCATCCTGAATCGCCATGGGGCCCACTGGGAGCGCGACGACCTCGGGGTGGTGACTACCGTGATCGACGTGCCCACGTTGCGTGACATGTCGCTGACACCCGTGCAGTACCGCGAGATCCGCGAACTCGCCCGTCAGGTGATGAAGGCGGTCGGTTGATGCCGCGCCCGCCGCTGTCCAAGGACACCACGCTGTGCATCTCGCTGGCCGGCAGGCCCAGCAACATCGGGACCACGTTCCACAATCACCTGTACGACGTGCTCGGCCTGGACTTCGTCTACAAGGCCTTCACGACCACCGACATCGCCGCCGCCATCGGCGGGGTGCGGGCCCTGGGGATCCGCGGCTGCTCGGTGTCCATGCCGTTCAAGCGGGACGTGCTCGACCTGGTCGACGAGGTGCAGGAGTCGGCGCGCGTCATCGAGTCGGTCAACACCATCGTCAACGACGACGGCCACCTCACCGCCTCCAACACCGACTATCTCGCGATCCAACGGCTCATCGCCGAGCACGGTCTGGACCCCGCGGCCACGCTGTTGATCCGAGGCAGCGGCGGCATGGCCGGTGCGGTCGGAGCGGCCTTCCGCGACAGCGGCTTTCGCCACGGGACGGTGGTCGCCCGCAATGCCGAGGCCGGCACGGCTCTTGCCGCGCGCCTCGGCTACGACTATGCCCCCGACGTCGGCGGCCGGGGCCACGACGTCGTCGTCAACGTCACCCCCATCGGCATGGCCGGTGGTCCGGAAGCCATGGACCAGGCCTTCGACGACGCCGCCATCGCCACGGCGGGCACCGTGTTCGACGTGGTGGCACTGCCCTCGGAGACGCCGCTGATCACCGCGGCGCGCGCCGCAGGCGTACCGGTGATCACCGGCGCCGAGGTCATCGCCCTGCAGGCCGCCGAGCAGTTCGAGCGCTACACCGGCGTGCGGCCCACCGCCGACCAGGTCGCCGAGGCGTCGGCACTGTCACGCGCCTGACGCCTCGGCAGATCACGGCGCAGTGATCTTGACGTTCTCGTCGATGGCCGCGGTCGCGTCCATCAGCGGCTGGATCTGATCCTCGGTGCCGTCGGCATTGAACTGCATGACGAACAGATCCGGACCCGCCGGGATGACGACGGTCTTCTGCGCGATCATCCGCTTCTGGCCGTCGCGCTCGTAACTGCCGCCGATCTGATAGGCCTCGAAGCCGCTCAGCTGGTCGGCCTTGCCGTCGCCACCATCCCACCCGGGCAGGTTCTTCAATTCGCCCGGCGCGTACTCCATCACCTTCGCCGGATCCGCCCCGCCGCTGAGCTTCGACATGATCGCCACGATGGTCGGCGGGTTGGTCGCCATGGCCTGGTCCCCGGTGAACACGATGGCCTTGTAGGCATAGGCCGGCGCCTGCGCGCCGGCGTCGGTCCACCCGGGCGGCACCGGCCAGTCCACCGTCGGGCTCCCCGGATCGCCTGGCTTGACCGGGGTTTCGGTCAGGTTGGCCTGCTTGATGTAATCCGCGATGGTCTCGTTGGTGCCCGCCTGCTCCTCTGCGGGCGCCGCCTCCGAGGTGCTGGTCTCGCTGCTGCTGGTCGCGCTGGACGTCGACTCCGACTTCGTGTCCGAGCCACACCCGGCCAGGGCGAAGCTCAGGGCGAGTGCTGCTGCGGCGGCGGTGCCGCCGGCCCTCGAAAACGTGGTGAGCGTGGTCACGGAAATCTCCTGTCGATCTGAAAGCGCACCTGAGCCTACGGTCGGGCGCTTCGAAAAGTCACGCACGAAACCCCCCGCGGCAGACCCCCGTACCCGGGCCGGCCGTGGTACCAAGACCAGGTGCGCGTGCGGGCGGTCGGCGTCTCGATGGCTTCGGTCGGCTTC
>NZ_JBYVYK010000090.1:0-8775 GCF_058148405.1 Mycobacterium sp. DHQP2018-32-09
CCCGCCGTGGCGGGCGCACCCTGCGGTGCGGCGGCCGTCGCGACGGCTTCGGCCAGCAGGTCGGTGGCGTCGGCGTCACCGCTGCGGGGGAGGGCCAGGCGCAGCCCGCCCCAGCCGGGCAGGTTCACACCGTCGAGCCCCGCCGGGTCGCTCTGCAACCGGGGCAGATCCGTCCACGTGCGCTGCCCGAGCGCCGCCTCGAGCTGCGGGCGCACCGCCAGCACCACGGGCGACGTCACCAAGGACCGACTGTCGCTGATCGTCGGTCTACCGGCCGCCGCGTCCAGCCGCGCCTCCGACATCGAGCTGGCCGGAATCCACAGCGCCGGCTTGTCGCCCAGATCGCCGGGCCACGTGCCGGTGAAACCGTCGACCACCTGGCTCGGGTCGGCCGACCGCACGCCCACCTTCACGCACTTGTCGCCGACCGGTGCGGCCTGCTGGTTGAACTGGTCGGCCAGCGCGTTCACCTGGTCGGTGATCGACGCGTCGGTGAGTACCGCCACCGCCACCTCGCCCTCGACGCAGCGGGCCGCAGACACCTGGGACCGGTTGGACAGGGCGTCGCCGAGGAACCGCCACAGGATGACGCCCGCGACGATCACCACCACCGACACCAGCGCCACGATCACGCCGACGCTGACGCCCCGACGCTTCGGCTGGATGGCGCGATGGCTCCCGGTCCACTCGCCATCCCAGTTGCGGCCGCCGGAGCGGGCCTGCCCCGGCGGCGGTGTCGCCGCGAACGCCCGGGTGGGCGATTCGTCGGCAGGCTGCTCGCCGGTTTCGGGCTCGGCTTCGGGACTCTCGTCGGGGCTGCCCAGCTCGTGGAACGCGTCGTAGGACCGATCCGTCCGCCACCCACCGGCGTCCACCTCGTCGTCGGCGTCCGCCTCGGGTGCCCGACGGTCGGCGTCCGCCTCCGGACCGCGCGCGTCACCCTCGCTCTCGTACGGTTCCGGTCGATCCTGGGCGTCGTCGGGATCGGGAATGCTGTGCCTGCCCATCCCTAGCCTTCGTGCTCGTCGTGTCGAATGATCGGTCGGCCCGCACGAAACCTAGTCACTGGGCAGCGTGGCGGGCTTTGAACTCGCGGCGGCGGCGATGCAGGATCGGCTCGGTGTAGCCGTTCGGCTGGCTGGTGCCCGCCAAGATCAGCTCCTGCGCGGCCTGGAAGGCGATGCTGGCCTCCGGATCCGGCGCCATGGGCAGGTAGTCGCGGTCCGAGGCGTTCTGCTCGTCCACGACGGCGGCCATCCGGCGCAGGCTGGCCTTCACGTCTTCCTCGGTGATGACGCCGTGCCGCAGCCAGTTGGCCAACAGCTGGCTGGAGATGCGCAGCGTCGCCCGGTCCTCCATGAGCGCCACGTCGTGGATGTCGGGCACCTTGGAGCAGCCGACGCCCGCGTCGATCCAGCGGACCACGTAACCCAGGATCGACTGGCAGTTGTTGTCCACCTCCTCGCGGATCTCCTCGGGAGCCCACGCGAGTTCCTTGGCGACCGGAATGGTCAGCAGCTCGTCGACCGTGGTGCGGCGCTTGCCCTCCAACTCGGCCTGCACGGCGGCGACGTCCACCTGGTGGTAGTGCATGGCGTGCAGCGTGGCGGCCGTCGGCGACGGCACCCACGCGGTGGTGGCACCGGCCTTGGGCTGGCCGATCTTCTGCTCCACCATGTCGGCCATCAGGTCGGTCATGGCCCACATGCCCTTGCCGATCTGCGCGCGGCCCTTCAGGCCGCAGGCCAGGCCCACGTCGACGTTGGCGTCCTCGTAGGCCTTGATCCACGCGGTGCCCTTCATGGCGCCCTTGCGGATCATCGGGCCGGCCTCCATCGACGTGTGGATCTCGTCGCCGGTGCGGTCCAGGAAGCCGGTGTTGATGAACACGACGCGGTCGGCGGCGGCCTTGATCGCGGCCTTGAGGTTGAGCGTGGTGCGCCGCTCCTCGTCCATGATCCCGACCTTGAGCGTCGCCTGCGGCAGGCCCAGCACGTCCTCGACGCGGCTGAACAGCTCGCAGGTGAACGCCACCTCGTCGGGACCGTGCATCTTCGGCTTCACGATGTAGATCGAGCCGGTGCGGCTGTTGGCGTACGGGCCGCTGGCGCCGTCGTCGACCGCGCCGTCCTTGAGGCCGTGCATGCCGATGAGGCCGGTGAACAGCGCGTCCTGGATGCCTTCGGGCACCTCGTTGCCGTCCTTGTCGACGATGGCGTCGTTGGTCATCAGATGGCCGACGTTGCGCACGAACAGCAGGCTGCGGCCCGGCAGGGTCAGCTCGCCGCCATCCGGGGCGGTGTAGGTGCGATCGGGGTTGAGCACGCGGGTGAACGTCTTGCCGCCCTTGGCGACCTCTTCGGCCAGGTCGCCGCGGTTGAGTCCCAGCCAGTTGCGGTAGCCCAACACCTTGTCGTCGGCGTCCACGGCGGCCACCGAGTCCTCGAAGTCCATGATCGTGGTGATCGCCGACTCCAGCACGACGTCCTTGATGCCGGCCTTGTCGGTCGATCCGACGGGCGAGTCCGCGTCGATCAGGATCTCGACGTGCAGGCCGTGATGCCGCAGGAGCACGGCGGTGGGGGCCGACGGGTCGCCCTGGTAGCCGACGAAGGCCGACGGGTCGGCCAGTTCCACCGACAGCGCGCCGTCGGAGACGGTCAGGCCGGTGACGTCGGCCCACGAGCCGGATGCCAACGGCACGGCCTCGTCGAGGAACGTCCTGGCGTACGCGATGACCTTGTCGCCGCGCACCCGGTTGTAACTCGACCCCTTCTCCGCGCCGTCCTCCTCGGAGATCACGTCGGTGCCGTACAGGGCGTCGTACAGCGAACCCCAGCGCGCGTTGGCGGCGTTGAGGGCGAAGCGGGCGTTGAGGATCGGCACCACCAGCTGCGGGCCCGCGGTGCTGGTGATCTCGGCGTCGACGCCGGAGGTGGTGACGCTGAAGTCGTCCGGCTCGGGCAGCAGGTAACCGATGTCGGTGAGGAAGGCCTTGTAGTCCTCGCGGAACGACTCGGTGTCCACCGGCTCGATGACGCGGGCGCGGTGCCACTTGTCGATCTGCGCCTGCAGGTCGTCGCGGCGGGCGAGCAGCTCGGCGTTCTGCGGTGCCAGGTCGGTCACCACCTTGTCCACCCCCGCCCAGAAGGTGTCGGCGTCCAGCCCGGTCCCGGGCAGCGCCTCGTTGGTGATGAAGTCGTAGAGCACGCGGGCCACCTGCAGGGTGCCCACCGTCACGCGTTCAGACATGGTCTCCTCCTCGAGCGTCGATCAAGCTTACCCGCGGGTAATCCCGGTCATGCCCGCCGCGCGGCCCCGACGAGCACGTCACACCGTTCGATCAGGGCCGCGCGCAGCGGCGCGGCGCGATCGGCGATCGCCTGCTGAGCGCGCACGTACTCGGCACGGCCCGCCGGGGTCTCGATCTCGATCGCCTGGAAACCATAGTCGGTCAGGTCGTACGGGCTGGCCCGCATGTCGACCGCGCGCGCGTCGGCCGCCAGGTCGAGGCAGTCCAGCAGCAGCTCGGACGCCACCAGCGGGCCCAGCTTGGCCGCCCACTTGTACAGATCCATGCCGGCATGCAGGCAGCCGGGTTGCTCGCTGGCCACCTGGCCCTCGCGCGACAGCGGGGCCGCGTTGCGCGGCGCCGCCGCCGGCGTGAAGAAGCGGAACGCGTCGAAGTGCGTGCAGCGCAGCGGCATCGACTCCACGACGTCGTCGGTGCCCGCCGCACCCAGGCGCAGCGGCACCTGTCCGTGCCGCACCTCGTGGGCGCGATACACCATGGCCCATTCGTGCAGGCCGAAGCAGTTCAGCCGCGGCGCGCGCCGCGCGGTGGCCCGCAGCAGGTCGGAGACGAACTCCACCGTCTGCAGCCGCGCCCGCAGGTAGGCCGCGCCCACGCTCACCATGCCGTCGCGCAGTTCGTAGCCGGCGCGGTCGGTGAAACGGTCGGCCCCTGGGCCGGTGAGCGCCACCCCGAACCCGGGATGCCAGCGCTGCACCTGACGCGGCTTGAGGCTGTAGTAGGTGAACAGGAAGTCCCACACCGGGTGTGCGACGCCCCGGCGGGTGCGCTCCCGATGCGGCGCGACGAAGCGGTCGGCCCGCGCGAGGTGGCGCCGCTCACGGTCGGTCCACTGGTCGTGGGTCAGCACCGTCGCGACGGCGGGGGCCTCAGAACCGGTGCGTGCCATCGCGCACCGTGCCCACCAGGTCTTCCACCAGATCCTCCAGCGCCACCATCGCGGTGATGGTGTCGCCGGTGGTCACCAGCGCCAGGTGGCTGTTGTCCCGGCGCAGCCGCGATAGCGCCGTCGTCAGCGGCATCGACGACGGCACGGTGGGCAGCGGCCGCACCATCTCCCGATCCACGACCGCGTCCGGGTCGTCGATCAGCGGCAGTACGTCCTTGATGTGCACGTACCCCGTGATCACGCCCGCGGCGTCGGTGACCGGGAAACGCGAGTACCCGGTGTCGGCGAGCGCCCGTTCGATGGCCGCCACCGTCGGCCCCCGGCCGGCCTCGGCGGCCGTCACGACGCGGATCTCGTCGAGCGGGATCGCCACGTCGTCGACCACGCGCGTGCGGATCTGCAGGGCCCGGGTGAGGCGGCCGTGCTCCTCGGGGTCCAGCAGCCCCTCCGACAGCGACTCGGCGATCATCTCGGACAGCTCGACGGTCGACACCGTCACCTCGAGTTCATCCTTGGGTTCCACCCGGAACGCCCGCAACGTCGTGTTGGCGCACCAGTTGTAGAAGGCGATGAAGGGCCGGGCCACCCGGATCCACACCAGGTAGACCGGGATGAGCAGCATGGCCGTGGACTCCGGGCCCGCGATCGCGATGTTCTTCGGCACCATCTCGCCCAGCAGCACGTGCAGCGTCACCACCACGCCGAGCGCGATCAGGAACGACACCGTGTGCAGCACGGAGTCCGGGATGCCGACCGCCCCGAAGGGAGCCTCGAGCAGGTGCGCGACGGCGGGCTCGCCCACCCGGCCCAGCAGGATCGAGCACACCGTGATGCCGAGCTGAGCGCCCGCCAGCATGAGCGACAGGTTCTCCCCGGCGCGGATCACGGTGACCGCGCTCTTCTTGCCCTGTTCGGCCAGCGCCTCCAGGCGGTCGCGCCGCGCCGAGATGAGCGCGAACTCCGAGCCGACGAAGAAGGCGTTGAGTGCCAGCAGCACCACCGTCAGCAGCACGCCGAAGACGTCCGAACCCATCAGGCGTCACCCCCGTCCCGCTCGTCGTCCCGCTCGCCGCGGCGGCCCAGCCGCGTCAGCTCCAGCACGTCGATGCGGCGCCCGTCCATCTGGATCACCTTGGCTTGCCAGCGCACCGGATCGTCCAGCGGCGCATCGGGGTCGAACTCCGTGAGTTCGACGGTCTCACCCAGCTCGGGGATGTGGCCCAGCTCTTGCAGCACCAGCCCGCCGATGGTCTCGTACTCACCCTCCGACGGCCGGAACGGCGTCTCGGTGCTCACCTCGTCGATGCGCAGCAGCCCCGAGACGCGCCACCCGTCGGCGTAGGCCACCACGTCGGGGGTGGCGTCATCGTGCTCGTCGCGGACGTCGCCGACGATCTCCTCGATCAGGTCCTCGACGGTCACCATGCCTGCCGTGCCGCCGTACTCGTCGACCACCAACGCCGTCTGCAGGCCGTTGGCGCGGATCTCGGTCATCACCGCGTCGCCGTCGAGCGTCGACGGCACGATGGCCACGGGCACCGCGACGGTCGCCAGCCGCGTCACCGCTCGCCGCTCGTCGGGCATGGCGAAGACCTGTTTGACGTGCACGATGCCGATCGTGGCGTCCAGGTCGCCGTCGATGATCGGGAACCGCGAGTAGCCGGTCTCGGTGGCCCGCCGCACCAGGTCGGCGACGGTGTCGTCGGCGTCGAGTGCCTCGATCTTGGAGCGCGGCGTCATGAGTTCCTCCGCGGTGCGCTCGCCGAACTTCAGCGAACGGTCCACGAGGTCGGCGGTGCTCGCGTCCAGCGAACCGCTCTCCTTGGAGTTGCGCACCAGCGACACCAGTTCCTGCGGCGAGCGCGCCGAACGCAGTTCCTCGGCCGGTTCGATGCCCAGGCGGATCAGCACCCAGTTGGCGGTGCCGTTGGTGACCTTGATGGCGGGCGTCAGCAGCCGGGAGAACCACCACTGTGGGGGTGCGGCCCAGCGGGCCGTCTCCGGCGGCTTGGCGACGGCGAGGTTCTTGGGCACCAGCTCGCCGAACACCATCGAGATCGAGGTGGCGATGAGCAGCGCCAGTGCCAGCGCCACGCCGTCGACCATGTCCGCGGGCAGGCCGATGGCCGCCAGCGGCCCGTGCAGTAGCCGGGCGACGACGGGTTCGGCGAGGTAACCGGTGGCCAGCGTGGTGATCGAGATGCCCAGCTGCGCGCCCGACAGTTGGAACGACAGCGTCTTGTGGGCCTTCTGCACGATGGCGTCGCGGCGCCCACCGGACTTGGCGTTGGCGTCGACCGTGCTGCGTTCCAGGGCCGTCAGCGAGAACTCCGCGGCCACGAACACGGCGGTGCCCAGCGTCAGGACGACGAAGGCCAACAGGCTCAGTGCCGTGAAGGTGGGGTTCATCGGGGCACCGCCACGTGTCGTGGGCGGGGGCGCGGTGCGACGCCGGGCGCTCGGCCCGGCTGCCTACTGGAAGGCTCCGAATCTTGGCGGGCGTTCCGAGATTCCCGTTCGGGGGTCGGCCGCTGGCCATCGGCGCCCGATGCGTTGCCGGGAGCCACGGCGGGTGCCTGCGGCACGTGATCCCTTTCGATCGGAGATTGGATGCCGAACATATTAGCCCAGGCTAGGTACTGAGAGAGCGCTGAGAGACCTCAGGTGAGGCTTGCCTTGGTTGCGGTAGCTTGGCGGGAACCGACCATTTCCCGACGTCAAAGGCAGGTCCGTTCCCGTGCCCCTCACCCGTCTCGTCGCCGGCATCGGCACCGTCGCCGCGATGCTCGCCCTGTCCGGATGCAGCTCCACACCGGCGTCCTCGCCGGCCTCCGACTCTGGTGCAGCCGGCGACTCGACCATCCTGGTCTACTCCGGGCGCAGCGAGGACCTCGTCGCACCGCTGTTCGAGAAGTTCACCGCCGACACCGGCGTGGGCGTCCAGGTGCGCTACGCCGGCTCCGGCGAGCTGGCCGCGCAGCTGCTCACCGAGGGCGACCAGTCGCCCGCCGACGTGTTCTTGTCCCAAGACGCCGGCGCCCTGGGAGCGGTCTCCAAGGCGGGCCTGTTCGCGCCGCTGGACACCGAGACGCTGGCGGCGGTGCCCGCGGCCTACTCGGCGGCCGACGGCACCTGGGTCGGCGTGTCCGGCCGGGCACGCGTCGTCGTCTACAACGAGCAGTTGGCGCCCACGCCGCCCGACACCATTGACGGCCTGCTCGCCCCGCAGTGGCAGGGCCGCATCGGGTATGCGCCGAGCAACGCGTCGTGGCAGGCGTTCGTCACGGGCCTGCGGGTGGCGCGTGGCGACGCGGCGGCCGAGGAGTGGCTGCGGGCGTTCAAGGCGCAGAACCCCCGGCCCTACGAGAACAACGTGGCGTTGCGCGACGCCGTGAACTCCGGCGAGGTGGCCCTGGGACCCACCAACCACTACTACCTCTACGAGCTGATCGCGGCCGACGGGCCCGACGCCGTCGTGGCCCGCAACCAGTTCATGGCACCGGGTGACCCCGGTGGTCTGGTGAACGTCGCAGGCGTCGGGGTGCTCAAGACCGCGAAGAACGCCGCCGGTGCCAACCGGTTCGCCGCCTACCTGGTGGGTCCGGCCGCGCAGCAGTTCTTCGCATCCGAGACCGAGGAGTACCCGCTGGTCGACGGCGTCGCCCCGGCCGCCGACATCCCCGCGCTGAGCGAACTGCAGCCGCCCGCCGTCGACCTGTCGCGGCTCGAGGACCTCGAGGCGACGCAGGAGCTGCTGGTCCAGACTGGGCTGCTGACCAACTGACGGCGCAGACGCGGCGCGACCGCCCGCCCTGGCTGCTCGTCGGGGCCGCCGGGCTGGTGGTCGGTGCGACGCTGCTGCCCTTGGCGTACCTGGGGGACCGGGCGCTGACCCGCGGCTGGTCCTTCGTGGTCGCCGAGCTGGCCCAGCCCCGCACGCTCGCACTGATCGGCCGGTCGTTGCTGCTGGTGGGTGTGGTCACCGCGGCGTGCGTGGTGCTGGGCGTCGCGTTCGCGGTGCTGGTCACCCGCACCGACCTGCCCGGGCGCCGGTGGTGGGCGGTGGCGGTGACGCTGCCGCTGGCGATGCCGTCGTACCTGCTTGCCCATCTGTGGGTGTCGGCGGTCCCGCAGGCCGCGGGGTTCTGGGGGGCGTGCCTGGTGCTCACGCTGGTGAGCTACCCCTACGTCTTCATGACCACGGTCGCCGCACTGCGCCGCGTCGACCCGGCGCACGAGGAGGTGGCGCGGTCGCTGGGGTACGGCGCGGTGGCGGTGCTGTTCCTGGTGACGCTGCGGCAGGCGCGGGCCGCGATCGCCGCCGGGGCCCTGCTGGTGGCGCTCTACGTGCTCAGCGACTTCGGCGCGGTGGCCGCCATGCGGTTCGAGGCATTCACCTGGGTGATCTACGGCGCCTACCGCTCGGGGTTCAACCCCGCCCGCGCCGCGGTGCTCGCGCTGGTGCTGCTGCTGATCGCCGCGGTCTTGGTGGCCGCCGAGACCGCGGCGCGGGGCCGCGCGGCGGCCTACCGGGTGGGCGGTGGCACGCCGCGACTGGCGCCGCCGCTACGGC